>NZ_VYKE01000688.1:0-206 GCF_032424515.1 Pseudomonas sp. JV245A | reverse complement strand
CGCTGCCGCAGGCTGCGCAGCAGACGCTGCGATCCTGAGGCCCCTGCGCGATCGACGGAAGATCGCCAGGCAAGGTCCTGCGGACCTTTGCGCAGCTTCGCAGGCTCAGCAGCGGCTACAGGGCTGCGGTTGGGACGGCGAAGACGCCGCTGGCCCGGGCCACTTCCTGTTCGCCGACCCGCAGCACCACGGTGGCAAAGGCCATC
>NZ_VYKE01000687.1:0-209 GCF_032424515.1 Pseudomonas sp. JV245A | reverse complement strand
GCCTGAGCCTCGCCGGCACGGCCCTGGCGGCGCTCGAACTGCCGCGCCATGCCGAACTGGACCTGGCCGCCGCACGCCAGTTGGCCGATGCCAGCCTGGCCCAGTGCACCGCGGCGGTATCGGTGCTGGACCGTGGCGGCAACCTGCTGGTGGCGATGCGCGGCGATGGGGTGGGCCCGCACAACGGCCCGGCCAGCCAGCGCAAGGCC
>NZ_VYKE01000686.1:0-210 GCF_032424515.1 Pseudomonas sp. JV245A | reverse complement strand
TTGTTGCTTGCCTGCCTGCATCGGATTGCACTCCTTGGCCCTCGGACCAGCCTGCCAGACGCAGATGATCGTCCGGTGAAATAAAACCGTGAGAATTGAGCGGTAGGCTGGGGGCACGGACAAACAGGAGGTCCCCCCGATGCTACGTGCCATGTCATTCGCCCCGCGCCTTGATGCCCCTCGACTGCTGCAGTACGCGGCCTTGCTGGC
>NZ_VYKE01000685.1:0-210 GCF_032424515.1 Pseudomonas sp. JV245A | reverse complement strand
ACCATCGACAACTCCACCGTATCGCTGAAAGCCACGCCTTCGGCGGCCGAAGGTGGCAACGTCACCTACACCGCTACCGTCACTGCTCCAGTGACCGGCTCACCTGTAGTCGTGACCCTGGCCAATGGCGAGAAGATCACCATCCCGGTCGGCGAAACCACCGGCTCGGTAAGCATCAGCGCGCCGAACGATGTACTGGTCGGCCATACC
>NZ_VYKE01000684.1:0-211 GCF_032424515.1 Pseudomonas sp. JV245A | reverse complement strand
GCACCTATGAAACCTTCGTCGAAGCCGGCCGCCAGCATTACGATTCCAACCTCAAGGGCCGTTGGGTACTGACTGCCGGTCTGGGCGGCATGGGCGGGGCCCAGCCACTGGCCGCGACCCTGGCCGGGGCCTGCTCGCTGAACATCGAGTGCCAGCAGACCAGCATCGACTTCCGCCTCAAGACCCGCTACGTCGACGAGCAGGCCACCGA
>NZ_VYKE01000683.1:0-214 GCF_032424515.1 Pseudomonas sp. JV245A | reverse complement strand
TCAATCACTTGATACAAATTGCTGTCTTGCGGCCAATTGCGCATGAATCGCGCGCGATCACGGGCATAAGCTGGGGCAAAGCTGCTCATGCTGGAGTGCTGGCACATGGAGTCGAGGTCTATCAGCGCCCAGCGACCCTCTTGCCAGAACAGGTTATGGCCCTTGAAGTCGCCATGGCTGATGCGCTCCTTGATCAGCTCGGCAAACAGCTGGT
>NZ_VYKE01000682.1:0-214 GCF_032424515.1 Pseudomonas sp. JV245A | reverse complement strand
AGTCACGTCGGTGACTGCTGGAGTCGGGTTGGTCTCCAGATTCTCGAAGTTACCGCCTTCGGCCTTGGTAATGGTGGCTTCGACTTTGCCTGCATCTTTGTAGACGTCATCCGCCGGGGCCGCGACGGTGGCAGTACCGGAAGTGGCGCCAGCGGCGATGGTGATCACCGCGCCGTTAGAGAGCGTGACAGTAACAGGCGTACCCGCAGCATTG
>NZ_VYKE01000681.1:0-217 GCF_032424515.1 Pseudomonas sp. JV245A | reverse complement strand
GACCCAGGACAGCAACAAGGAAGCCTACATCCAGCTGGTTTCGGGGCTGGCCAGCTACCCGCCGGTGATCTTGCAGGATGACCTCAAGGACCAGCGCCTGAGCGAGATCTTCCCCTCGACCCTGGACCCGGTGTTCCTCGGCAAACTGCAGGATTCAGTAGACCTGGCGGCCAAGGAACGCTTGATTCGCAAGCCGTTCAAGGTGGATGCCTGGGTC
>NZ_VYKE01000680.1:0-218 GCF_032424515.1 Pseudomonas sp. JV245A | reverse complement strand
CCCAGCACGTGCTGCTGCACACTGCCCTGGGCCAGGCCCAGGTAGGCCAGTTCCCAGTACCAGCGGGCCAGCGTCGCGTGCAAGGCTCCGGCCTTCTGCGGCGCCGCGCCAGGCAGTTGTTCCAGGGAGGACTGGATCCGCTGGTTGATGTCGGTTTCCTGCTTGTCGAGCATCGAATACGCCAACAGCCGCACATCGTCGCTCGGGTCGCCCAGGGC
>NZ_VYKE01000679.1:0-219 GCF_032424515.1 Pseudomonas sp. JV245A | reverse complement strand
CTGGCGGGATCGAGGGGCGGGCTGGGCATCGGGAAACTCCAGGGTGGGGGCGGTGCAGTGGCTCGGGGCAGGGTATTAGACCCCCGTGCCCGGTATCGCGCCTATCTGCCGAATGGCATAGGCCGTAGGCTCCAGTTGGCCGATGGCAGGGGCGACGGCCCGGGGCACAGTGGGGCTCATTGAAACCCACTGGAGTCCGTGAATGAAACTGAAAAGCAC
>NZ_VYKE01000068.1:0-29808 GCF_032424515.1 Pseudomonas sp. JV245A | reverse complement strand
CCGTGCTGTCCACCAGCGCTACCAGGGGCACGGAAATGTTCGACAGGATCATCGGCGCGGCCAGGGCCCAGACGCGGCGATGGGTGGGGCGGTGACGCCAATCGGAAATCAGGGGGGGCATGCAGGCTCCTTGCGAGAGCGGGCATTGTACCCGGCGCCCGCGGGCGCCGGGGGTTAGTGCGGGGGGATCAGTGGATGATCCAGCTCAGCAGCCAGAGGCCGAGCACCAGCCAGATGATGCCGAGGATGATCGAGGCTCGCATGAAGGCGCGGATCGCCGAGTACAGGAACATCAGGCCGATGATCAGGGCAATGATGCTGACGATCGAGGTGTCCATGCCCAGGGCGCGGGACAGGCCGTCGACAAAGTTGCCACCGGCGTGGGTCAGGGTATTGAACAACCCGCTGAGCAGGTCGACGATAAAGCGGATCACCGAGCCGATGGCCTGGCCGAGCCATTCGAAGAAACTTTCTACCTGCATGTGCGCGTCCTGATGAAAGATGGGCCGAGTGCCCGAGCTCAAGCTTGGGCCATGAACACCCGTGGCGAGTTCCCTGTTAAGCATAGAAGCTGCCGGGGGTTGCGCATTCTGGAGGAGCCGGCTTGCCGGCGAAAGCGCTCTTGCGTCCCACGCCCATCCCCCGGAAGCTATACGCCTTCAGGAGACCCCGATGAACCTAGAGCAACTGACCCAACGCCTGCACGCCATTCGTGACCGCAACGATTGGCGGCAATTTCACAGCCCGAAGAACCTGGCCATGGCCGCCAGCGTCGAAATGGCCGAGCTGGTGGAAATCTTCCAGTGGCTGAGCGAGGACCAGTCGCGGCAACTGCCAGCAGACAAGCTGGCCCATGCCGGCCAGGAAGTGGGGGATATCGTCCTCTACCTGCTGTTGCTGTGCAGCGAGCTGGGGTTGGACATGGACCAGGTGGTACGCAGCAAGCTGGCGGACAGCGAACGGCGGTTCTGCTCATGAGCGACCGGCATTTCGACCAGTTGGCGACCCGTTTCGCCGAGAAGATCTATGGCGGCGCCAAAGGCGCGATCCGCCTGGCGGTGCTCCAGGCCGATCTCAAGGAAGCGCTGCCCGAGCGGCCACTGCGGGTGCTGGATATCGGCGCCGGGCTGGGGCACATGTCCTTGTGGCTGGCCGAGCGCGGGCACCAGGTCACCCTGGCCGAGCCTGCCGCGCCCATGCTTGAAGGCGCCCGCCAGCGCTTTGCCGACGCCGGGCAGCAGGCCACCTTCATCCAGGCGCCCTGGCAGGAACTGCTGGGGCAACTGACCGAACCCTACGACCTGGTGCTGTGCCACGCGGTGCTGGAATGGCTGGCCGAACCCCACGCGATCCTGCCGGTGCTGCATCAGTTGACCGCCGCCGATGGCTGGCTGTCCCTGGCCTTCTACAACCGCGACGCACTGGTCTACCGCAACCTGCTCAAGGGCCACTTCCGCAAGATGCGCAAGAACGACATGGCCGGCGAGAAACAGAGCCTGACCCCGCAACAACCCCTTGATCCTCGCGAGCTGGCGGCGCAACTTGAGGGCCTGTGGCGAGTCGAAAGCCAGAGCGGAGTGCGGGTTTTCCACGATTACATGCCGGTGGAGTTCCAGGCCCGTGCCGAGCTGACGGATCTGCTGGAAATGGAGCTGGCTCACCGTCGACACCCAAGTTTCGCCGGGCTTGGGCGTTATCTGCATTGGCTGTGCCGGCCGGTCTAACGGAGTGTGCAATGAAACACCGCCTGGGTCTGATCCTCCTGTGTTCGGGGCTTGCCGCCTGTCAGGGCAGCAACCCCTATGTCGCCAGCTCCAACCCGCTGCCGCCGGCCCCGCCGCAAGCGGCCAACACCTTTGACCGCAGCGCCTACCCCGCGCCGCAACGGGACTATGGCCGCTACCGCAACTGGGCCTGGCTCAATGGCCGCCTGCCCAGCGGTTCGGCCTGGGCCGACTCGGCGCAGATTGCCGAGGCGGTCAGCAATGCCCTGGATCAGCAGGGTTTGCGCCCTGTGCACGACAACCGGCCGGCGGACCTGTGGGTCAGCGCCGACCTGCACCTGGAAAAGCGCCTGCGCCAGGTCCAGGACGACTACGGGTATGGCGGTTACGGCGGCTATAACCGTTATGGCCCGGGCTACGGCATGTACGGCAGCGTGCCGGTGGTGCGCACCTACGAGGTGGAAGTGGTGGTGGTGCGGGTCAACCTGTATGACGGCGCCAGCGGCCAGCCGGTCTGGAGCGCCAGCGCCGAGACCAGCAGCCGCGGCAGCCTCGGCGAGCGGGCCGATGCCTTGCGTGAGGCGGTGCAAAAGGCAATGGCGGCCTATCCTCCCAGTTAGGATCGCCCCCGGTTTTTGTCTTCAAGCGGAGAAACAGCATGTTCCATCGAATTGCTCTACTGGTGTGTGCCGCCTTGCTCAGTGCCTGCGCCGCCAACCAGGTCAATCATGACTTCGACGCCAGCCGGGACTTTGGCGCCTACCGCAGTTGGAACTGGAAAGAACCCGCCCTGCAATACCGCCCGGATGATCCACGGATCAAGAGCGACTTGACCGAACAGCGCATCCGCCAGGCGGTGGCCGAGCAACTGGACCAGCGCGGCCTGCGTCCGGCCCAGGGCGGTGCCCGGGCCGACCTGAATGTGCAGGCGTACCTGATCGTCGAGGACCGCCAGCAGCAGGTCACCACCAACTATGGCGGCGGTTGGGGCGGCCCGTGGAATGGCTACTGGGGCGGGCCGATGTACAACGAAACCCGCAACATCACCTATAAGGTGGCAACCATCCAGATCGACCTGCTGGACGGCAAGGACGGCAAGCTGGTGTGGCGCGGCAGCGACGAGCAGATGCTCAGCAGCTCGCCCAACCCGGCAGATCGCAGCGCCGCGGTTCGCACTACGGTGACGCGCATCCTGCAGAACTACCCGCCCCACTGAAACCTTCGACCGGGCAGGGCGGCACAGGGTGTGCGGCCCTGCCTGCTGCCGCCAGTCCGGCGACCCCGCGCCCCGGCCGGCGTCTGCCACGGCCTTTGACTACACTGCTTTCATCGATGGAGATAGCGCTCGGCTGCGAGCCGGTAAAGGAGTGCCCCGATGTCTCCCCTGAAGCGGTTTTACGGCCCGGCCCGTCAGCGCGGGGCCATTGGCCTGATGGCGGCGGTGACCTTCGGCCTGGCGTTGTTGCTGATGCTGCTGGTAGTGGACAGCGGCCGGCTCTACATGGAACAGCGCAAGTTGCAGCGCGTGGCGGACAACGCCGCGCTGGAGGCCGTCAGCCGTGGCGGCACCTGCCAGGCCGGCCTGACGGCCGCCGCCTACGCCGGCCAGAACGCCACCCGCAACGGCTTCACCGTAGCCACCGGCAGTAGCCTGAGCACTTCCTGCGGTTCCCTGACCACCGGGGCCAACGGCCTGCGGACCTTCACTGCCAACCCTGCACAAGCAGTGGCGATACGGGTGATCGCCACCCATACCGTGCCCATCAGCGTGGCATCGGGGGTGGCGGCCCTGTTCACACCGGGGCCGATCAACCTCACCACCCAGCTCAGCGCCACGGCCGTTGCCGCGGCGCCGACGCCCACCGTGGCGCAGTTGAGCATTCGCAGCACCCTGGGCACCGTCAGTACCGCGCAATCGAGCATTCTCAACCCACTGGTGGGCGGGATGCTGGGGGGCAGCCTGAGCCTCAGCGCAGTGGGCTGGAACGGCTTGCTCAACACCAACATCAACCTGCTGAGCTACCTCAACCAACTGGCGATCAATCTGGGGGTGGCCGCTGGCAATTACACCCAGTTGCTCAACACCACCACCAGCGTGACGCAACTGATCCAGGCGGCGATCACCGTGGTCCAGGCCAATGGCGCCACCGCCGACATCCTGACCGCCCTGGGCAACCTGCAGGTTGCCGCGATCAATGCCGCGCCCTTGAAGCTGGGAGATATCCTGCAGTTGCAGACCGGCCTGCCCAGCACCGCCCTGGATGCCAACCTGCAACTGTTCCAGCTGTTGCAGGCGGTGATCCAGTTGTCCAACAGCAACAGCGCGGTGGCGGCGACCTTGCCGATCAACGTGCTGGGGCTGGCCAATATCACGGTGCAGGCCAAGGTCATCGAGCCGCCGCAGTTGTCGGCCATCGGCAATCCGGCGCTGGCCAAGGCCGATCCCATGGGCGCCAACCGGATCTAT
Source organism: Pseudomonas sp. JV245A (assembly GCF_032424515.1). Taxonomy (NCBI): domain Bacteria; kingdom Pseudomonadati; phylum Pseudomonadota; class Gammaproteobacteria; order Pseudomonadales; family Pseudomonadaceae; genus Pseudomonas; species Pseudomonas sp. JV245A. Next base: position 25,617 of record NZ_VYKE01000068.1, on the reverse strand, counting down.
GTGCGCACTGCGCAGGTACGGACCCTGGTGCGGGTCAATCTGTCCCTGCCGCTGGTTTCCGGGTTGAGCACCGCGGTGGGCAACCTGGTGGCGCCGCTGACCCCGGTGTTGAACAGCCTGCTGAGCCTGAACCTGGTGGCGACCCTGGGTTCGGCGTTATGCCTGCTGGGGGCGGGGTGCGAACAGCTATACCCGGCCATCGCCTCCTCATCGGAGATCGACCTGAGCCTGGACGCGGGGGGCGCGATTGCCTATGTCACCGACTACAGCTGCCCGGTGAACAACAGCGGGAGCAAAAGCCTGACCGCCCATGCCATCAGTTCCATCGCCGACTTGAAGGTCGGCCAGATCGACCCGGCCAATGCCTTTTCGTCTGCCGCCGAGCCCGTGGTGAAGCCGTTGCCGCTGGTGGACCTGGGCATACGCACCTGCTACCAGTTCCTGGTCCTGCCGGGGCGCTGCGACCCGGTGGTGCACTACGCGGGCGGCGGCATCGCGGTGATGGTCAACACCAGCGTGGCGCAGAATACCCAGGACCTGGTGTTCTCCAGCTCGGCGTCGCCGTTTCCGATACCGCCCAACGTCAACCAGACCCCGACTTACCAGACGGCGGCCCCGACCACGAACATCGTCAACAGCCTGGCGGGCACCCTGGCCGGCATCAACCTGATCGTCTACAAGCCGGTCAACAACAACCCGCTGGGGGCCATTGTCACGGGGCTGGCTTCGGCCATCAGCGGGGTCAGCAACCTGCTCACGCCGTTGATCACCGGGCTACTGAGCCCGCTGCTGGACCCTCTGCTGAATAACCTGCTGTCGGGGCTGGGGATCAACCTGATGGACGTGGAAGTGGGGGCCAACCTCACCTGCGGGCAGACCGGCAAGGCCTACCTGGTGATCTGATCCGCCTCGGCGATCGGCAGTTCGATGCAGAAGCGCGCGCCGTCCTGGCTGTTGCTGACGCTCAGGCGGCCCCCCATGTTCTGCACGATGCCATAGCTCACCGACAGCCCGAGCCCGGTGCCGATGCCCACCGGCTTGGTGGTGAAGAACGGCTCGAAGATCCGCTCCAGCAGGCGCGGGTCGATGCCGCCACCATTGTCCTCGACCCACAGGCGTACCCACTGCTCGTCGCGCTGGCCGTACACGGCGATCCAGGGTTTGAAGTCGTGCTGCTTTTCCTGTTTGCCCAGCAGGGCGTCCCGGGCATTGACCAGCAGGTTGATCAATACCTGCTCCAACTGGTCGACAAACCCCAGCACCTGGACCTCGAACCCCAGCTCGCTGATCCGCAACTCCAGACCCTTGCCACGCATGCCTTCGGCCAGCAGCGAGAGGGTGCCTTCGATGGCGTGGGCCGGGTTGAACGGCTGCTGTTCCACTTCCGAGCGTCGGCCGAACACCCGCATGTGGTCCACCACCCGGGCCGCACGCTGGACCTGGGCGTCGATGCGCTTGAGCTTGTCGGTGAGGTAGTCGATCTGCACGTCGCCATTGCCCAGGCGCTTGAGCACGTTGACGATGGCCATGCGCATCACGTTGAGCGGCTGGTTGATCTCGTGGGCAAGCCCGGTGGCCATTTCCCCCAGGGTGGCCATTTTCGCGCTTTGCGTGAGCTGCTGCTGGGCGCGCCGGACTTCGGTGTTGTCGCGGCCCACGGCCTGGATTTCCAGCAGTTGCCCCTGTTCATCGAACACTCCGCGATCCGACCACACCCACCAGGCATGTTCGCGCCCGGGCAATTGCAGGTTGATCTCGGCGGTGCTCACGGGATATTCCGGGCTCAACAGCTTGAGCCGGCGCTCGAAGCCTTCACGCTGTTCGGCGGACAGCCACTGCCCCAGGTTGCTGCCCGGCAGTTCCTCGGGGGCGCATTCCAGGTAGGCCGCCAGCGGCCGGTTGCCAAAGGTCAGGGTCAGGTCCGGGCGATAGCGGCAGATCATCGCCGGCGAATCTTCCACCAGGATCCGATAGCGCTCTTCGCTCTGGCGCACCTGCTCGGCGGCCAGGGTTGCCTCGGTGATGTCCAGCCACAGGCCGACGGCTTCCACCGGCAACCCCAGGTCGTCGCGCAGCAGCTTGGCTTCGTCCAGCACCCAGTGGTATGCCCCGTGGCGATCGCGCAGCCGATAGCGGGTATGCACACTGCCTTCGCGCAGCAACTGGCGGCAGCGCTGGAAATACAGGTCGCGGTCGTCGGGGTGCACCCACTCCGCCAGGGGCTGCGCCGTGCAGTCCGCCAGGCTCCAGCCCAGCAGGGGTTGCAGGCTGGCGCTGAAAAAGCTCGGCTGCAAGGCGCCTTCCTGGTAACGCTGGACGTAGATCACCGCCGGTGAACTGGCGATCAGGTTGTCCAGCCGGGCATGGGCGGCGGCGGCCTGCTGCTGTTGGTTCTTGATGTCGCTGATGTCCAGCATGAAACCCACCAGGCGTTGGCTTTCCCCTCGGCCCAAGGCCTGGCCCTGCAAGCGATACCAGCGCTGGGGGGCGCTGGGGTCGGGCTCGTGCAGGCGCACATTGAGCAGCAGCGGCTTGCCCAGTTTCAGTTCCTGCAGGCGGCTGCTGAGTTCACCGCGGTCGGCGGGATGAATCAGTTCCAGCCAGGCCTGCACGTTCAGGCGAGCGCCATCCTCGGGCAGGTGCAGGCTGGCGGCCAGGCGGCTGGCCAGCAGTATTTCGGCGGTGTCCGGGCACAGCTCCCACCAGCCGGCGCCCAGCAGCCCTTGGAGGGCCTCCAGGCGTTCCAGGTGCAGGTGATGGCGATGCTCTCGCAGGCGACTGAGCAAGGGCCCGGCGAGGGCTGCGGCGAGCATCAGCCAGTCGCGATCCAGCAGGTACGGGGCATGCTGCTGGACCGCGTAGCAGCCGCACAAGAGCCAGGCGGCGACGCCGTGATCATCCCGATACGGCACCAGGAAGCCTTCGCGATGGCCGAAGATGCCTTGCAGTCGCGGGTGTTCGTTGAGGCCCTGGATCTGGTTCAGGTGCTGCGGGGTGTTGCCGCTCAGGCTGTCCAGGCCGGCCCCCAGAGCCTGGCCTTCCTGCCACAGGCGCGGGGCGTCATGGGCGCTGTAGCAGCTGTGGATCACCCAGCCCTGCTCCTGCTCGTCGAGCAGGGCCAGGCCGAGACAGGGAATGTGCCAATAGCGGGCCAGGTCGGTGAGTTGGTCGTGGAGCACGTCCGGCAGGCGGGTCAGGTTGCACAGGCGCAACTGTTCGCTGGCCTGGGCGGCAAACACCCGGCACTGCTCGCGCCCCAGGGCCTGTTGCCGCTGCTGGACCAGGTCGCCGATATCCAGCAGTTGCAGGTGCCATTCCTGCCCACAGCGCTGGACCCAGCCGCGCAGGTGCAGGGGCTGGCCGCCGGCGCCGCGCAGGTCCAGGTCCAGCACCTGGCCGCTCCAGTCGGCAGGGCCGCCCTCAAGGGCCAGGACGCTGCCGGGCAATACGTAGTCCAGCAGGTGCGGTGGCTCCCGGGAGGGGGGCAGCTGGATCAGGCTGTGGCGCAGCGGGCCGTGGCTGGTGAGGATGCGCCCCTGTTGATCGAGCACCAGTTGCAGGCCCACCGCCTGGGGCGGCAGCGGGCTGTGCGGCTGTGCGGCGGGAAGCGCCTGGCGGCCCAGTAGACGTCCGAGCAGCTTGTCGCCAGAGGTCAAAATTGCAGACTCGAGCTAGCGGTCAGGGTGGTGGGCAGGCTGGGTACCGGGCCGATTCCCGGCAGCACCAGCCGCGGCAGCACCTGGTTCAGCTTGCTGGTGGGGTAGTTCACCGAGACCGTCAGCACCCCGGCGCTGTACACCGCGCTGTAGTCGGTGGCGGCGAAGTTGAAGGGCGGGGGAATCCACTGGGTCTGGGTCTGCACCACGCTGTTGGCGAGGTTCTGCACGGTGGTGGCGTAGTTCGGGGTATTGGGGTCGACCATCACCGCGCGCCGCACCGCTTCGGCAGTGGCCTGGTGGAACGACTGCATCATCAGCAGCGGCAGGCTGTAGCTGACAAGACCGTAGAACACCGCGAAAAAGATCACGAACACCGCGGCGAATTCGATCGCCACAGCGCCTTTCTGCTTTCTAGGGAGGCCTGGTTTCATGAGTGCGTCTACCCTGACAACCACTATGTCCATTGAGCATAGGACCATTCCGGCAAAAGGGACCGTTCTGGCTGATGCATTTCTGGGTTTTGTGGGTCTGGTTGGCAATCTGTGCGCTGCAGGATTTGCGTCAGCGGCATATTGCCAATGGCTTGACTCTTGGCGCCGCGCTCTTGGCGACGGTCTACCTGCTGTGGAGCGGCACGACCTGGCTGGGGGCCGGCGCGAGCCAGGGCGGTTGGGCGTTGTTGCTGGCGTTGCTGTTCACCTTGCCCGGCTACGCCAGCGGACGAATGGGCGCCGGCGACGTCAAGTTGATGGCGGCCCTGGGGCTGGCCTCCGGCCCCCTGTATCTGCTGGGGACGTTCATCGCCGCCGGTCTGTGCAGCCTGCTCTGGCTGCTTGTGCTCAGGCTCTGGCCCCAGCAGAAACAAGCACTTGATACCCCCGTGGCAGGGCGCGTTGGGAGGGGGTCAAAAAAATACCCTTTTGCCCCCTTTGTCCTGGCTGGAATGGTCTTAACTGTGAGCGTGATCCACTAGTCGCCGGACCCATTAATGCTATGTACATAGTCGGAAAGTAGGTCTAGGTTTTAAGTCGTGGCTGCCCGGATCATGCGTGGCAGCACAGGAGTGGCCAATCGGCGATTGGCCCGCACGGAGTAGCACGTGAACAAGCTCACCTCACAGATGAAGGTGCTCGTGGTCGACGATCAGCCCCTGATTGTCGAAGAGCTTTGCGAGTTCCTCGAAAGCAGCGGTTACCGTTGTGTCCCTTGCCAATCCAGCCGCCAGGCGCTGGAGTGCTTCAACAGGGACCCGGAAATTTCCCTGGTGCTCTGCGATCTGCACATGCCCGATATGGACGGCATTCAGCTGGTCCAGGAGCTGCAACGGATGGCCGGCAAGCAGCGGGTGTTCGAAGCCATCATGCTCACCGGGCAGTCCGACAAGCAGGACGTGATCAAGGCCCTGCGCGCCGGCATCGCCGACTACTACCAGAAGCCCATCGACCTGGACGAACTCCTCGAAGGCCTGCAGCGTCAGGAGGTCGCCTTGCAGGAACGGCAGAAGAACCTGCACCTGGGGCACCTCAACCAAAAGCTGCAGTTTCTTTCCGAATCCATCGATGACCTGTACCAGGACCTGGACAAGGTCCGGCGCAGCCCGGCTACCAGCCGCAGCGAAGAGCCCCGGGGCGAAGGCGCCGGCGAAGGGGATGCCATCGAGATCCCGGCCATCTTCAACCAGCTGTCGCCGCGGCAACTGGATGTGGCCCGACTGGTGGGCAAGGGCCAGACCAACTACCAGATTGCCTGCGAGCTGGGGATCACCGAAAACACCGTCAAGCTGTATGTCTCCCAGGTACTGCGCCTGACCCACATGCATAACCGCACACAGCTGGCCCTGGCCCTGTCACCGAGCAATTCCGGGCTGCGCCAGCGGGTGACTGCCCACTGAGCCTGCGGCGGCGAGCCGTTCGCCGCCGGTTGCGGGCTTTCTCCTACTTGGTTTCCACCTTGCCGCCGGCGTCCGGGTCGTACAGGTCCGGGATCTCGTATTTGTATTTCTTCAGCCAGCGCTGCAGCGCCAGTTCGCGTTCGGTGGGCGTGGCCGTCTGAGGCTGGGGCGAGGACGCCAGGTTGCGGTTCTGCAACAGTAGCCAGGCTTCGGTTTCCTGTTGCTGGGGTGAAGCAGGGCCGGCCTCGATGGCCTGGGCGGCCAGGGGCAGCGCCAGCAGGGCAGTGCAATAGAACATCGGCAGTTTCATCATCAGCGCTCCTTGGCGGGTGCGGCGTCTGGCTGCAAGGTGGTAGCGCCACTGGCGACCTGGGTCACCTTGGCGCGTGGGGCGGTCGGGGCCTTGAGCTCTTCGGCGCGGGCCTGGGCCTGGGCGAACTGCTGTGGGTTCAGGCTCGCCTGGCTGACCACTTGCGCGGCCTGCTGCCAGTTGTCCTGGTAGAGCAACAGGGTCACCAGGTTGATGGCCGCCAGGGGCTCGGACTGCTTGAGCTCGATGGCGGTGAGGAACTCGAAGCGCGCATCCTCGATGCGCAACTGGTTGAGGTAGACCACCCCCAGGTCATTGCGGATTCTTTCATTGGTCGGCGCCAGGCGCGCGGCCCGTTGCAGGTGCGCCTGGGCCTGGCCGTTGTCGCCCCTGGCTGCCGCCAACTGCCCCAGGCCGTGCTCGCCTTCGGCGGCCAGGCACGAGCCCAGCAGGCTGCGGTACAAGGGTTCGGCCTCACTGCGGCCCAGCAACCGATAGACTCGCGCCTTGCGTACGCGCACCTCGGCGAGGTTGTCCGGCAGGTTCTGCAGGTTGGCCAGGCTGGCGTGCAGCTTGCCATCGGTGGCCATTTCGTCGGCGAGGTTCACTGCCAGTTCCTGCTCGGAGCTGAGCTTGGCGCAACTGCTGGAGTTGGTCAGGGCCGCCCAGGGCGTCTGGCCGTTGCTGGCGCATCCTCCGAGCAGCAACAGGCTGGCAACGACAATCATGGCTTTCATCAGGTTCCCTCTTAGGAAGCGAAGGCCCGGGCGATGGCGGTGAAGCCTGGCCCGGCCAGCACGATCAACAGGGCGGGGAAGAGAAACAGCATCATCACCACCGACATTTTTGCGGACATTTTCGAGATGTATTCCTGCAGGCGGGTCAGGCGCCGGTCGTCCAGCAGTTGTTTGAGCGCCTGCAGCGATTTCATTGCCCCGCCGCCCTGCAGGATCAGTTGCTGGAGAATCACGCAGGTGTCGGTGAACTCGTCCACCGCCAGCAGGGTGGCGGTCTGGTTGAGTTCATGGCCCAGCTCCAGCCCCGAGTCGACACGGGCCAGGATCAGGCGCAGTTCCTGGGTCAGTTCCGGCAGCAGCTTTTGCGCTTCGCTGCTCAGTACGCGTAACGCTTGCTCCACTGCCATGCCCGACTCGAACAGGATGCGCAGCAGGGGAATGAAGGTCGAGATCTCCAGGGCGATGTGCTTCTGCCGGCGCTTGGCGGCGTAGGCCAGCGCGCGCTTGGGTAGCAGGTAGCCGGCACCGAGTGCCAGCATGGGTACCAGCCACTTGCTCTGGGCCTGGGCAAAGGCCACTTCCTGGATGAAGATCACCAGGCACACGGCCAGCACCGGCGTGGCGATCTGGCTGGCGGCGAACAGTGAGCGCTCTCTGGCGCGGCGCCAGCCCAGACGGTTGAGCAGGGTCTGGGTTTCACTGTCCATGCTCACCGCGCGCTGCCCGAAGCGGCTGTCGCCCAGCAGTCGCAGCCAGTTGCCCAGGCGGCTGTCGCGGGTCATGTTGCCCTGCAAGCGCTGGGCGATCTGGCGCTCGCGCCGGCGCTGTTCCAGCACACCGTTGCCAAGCAGCAGCAACGCCCCGAGAAACATCAGTGCAGCGGCCAGAACCAGCATTTCAGATGCTCCTCAACATGCGCCAAAGGGCCAGGCAGCCGAAGATCTGCAGGCACACCGCGGTGATCAGCATTTTCTGCCCCGCGGAGTCGTGCCACATGCCCAGCATGTAGCCCGGGTTGGTCAGCATGAAGTAGCCCACCAGCAACAGCGGCAGGGTTCCCAGGACCCAGGCGGTCATGCGGGTTTCCCCGGTCATCGCGCTCAGTTGCCGCGCCCCTTGCTCGCGCTCGCGGATCAGCTTGATCAGGTTTTCCAGCAACTCGCTGGCGTTGCCGCCGTAGCGATGGTTGACCTTCAGGCCCAGGGCGAACATGCGCAGTTCGTCCTGCTCGTAGAACTCGGCGAAATCGCTGACCGCGTCCGGCAGGTTGACCCCCAGTTGCACGTTGCGCTGGATGCGGCCCATGGCGTTCTTCAGCGGGTCGTTGCTGGCCTCGATGGCTCCCAGCACGGCGTCCGCCAGGGTGCGCCCGGACTTCAGGCTGCGCACGCTGTGATCGAGCAAGGCCGGCAGTTGTTCGATCATGCGCTTGAGCCGGCGCTGATACAGCCAGGCGATATACAGCCGCAGCAGCAGGGGTGGCAGGAGGATGCCGCCCAACAGGCCGAGCCAGCTCGCCAGCACATAGCCCAGCAGCATCAGCACCACCCACACCGCCAGCCACAGGCCCAGGCGCTCGCTGGGCTGGCCGAGGCCGGCCCGGGCGAACGCGCGCTCCAGGCCACCCCAGGAGGTGCGTTGCGGCGTCAGGTCGGGCTGCCCTTCGGCCAGGCGGTTGAGCACTCGTTCCCGCTCGGTCTTGCGCACGCCGTGGTAGAACAGCCAGCCGGAAAGCCCCAGCAGAAGCAGGCAGATCAAGGTAAACAGCAGACCGATCATGGGCCACCTCGCCGGTTCAATTGACGCCCAGCCCGCTTTCGCGGCGCAGTTTGTCACCCGCAGGGTTCATCGCCTCGCGCAGGAAGCCGAAGCCGGTACGACGATCCAGGCGAAACAGGGTGTTGGTGACGTAGATGTCGTCACGTATGCCCACCACTTCCACGACTTCGCTGACGCAACGCCGGCCATCGGGCATGCGGGTCAACTGGATCACCACATCCAGGGCGGCACAGATCATCTGCCGCAGGGTGCGCTCGGCGATCTGGCGGCCGGTCAGGCCCACCAGGGTTTCCAGGCGCAGCAGGGCATCCTGGGCATTGTTGGCGTGCACGGTGCTCATGGAGCCGTCGTGGCCGGTGTTCATTGCGGTCAGCACGTCCAGTACTTCCACACCACGGATCTCGCCGAGGATGATCCGGTCCGGACGCATCCGCAGGGCGTTGCGGATCAGGTCGCTGGCCTTCACCTCGCCGTGCCCCTCGGCATTGGGCGGGCGGGTTTCCAGGCGGACCACGTGGGGGTGGCCCAGCTGCAGTTCGGCCACGTCCTCGATGGTGACCAGCCGTTCATGGGGGTTGATCAACTGGCTGAGGATGTTCAGCAGGGTGGTCTTGCCGGTGCCGGTGCCGCCGCTGATCAGGATGTTGCAGCGCTTGCCCACCGCTTCCTGGATGAATTCGAAGATCGCCAGGTCGATGGTCTGCATGGCAATCAGGTCGCTGCTCTTGAGCATGTCCTTGCGAAACTTTCGAATCGACAGGCAGGGCCCGTCCAGGGCGATGGGCGGGATGATCGCGTTGACCCGGCTGCCGTCCGGCAGGCGCGCATCGACCATCGGCGAGGACTCGTCGAGGCGTCGGCCCAGGGGCGCGAGAATCCGCTGCATCACCCGCTCCACATGGTGGGCGTCGATGAAGCGCAGGTCGCTCTGGTGCAGCACGCCTTCACGTTCGACGAACACCCGATGCGGCCCGTTCACCAGGATCTCGGTCACCGCCGGATCGCGCAACAGCACTTCCAGAGGGCCGAAGCCGGTCAGCTCGTCGACGATCTCCTCGGCCAGCCGCTCCATTTCATAGCGCGAGATCGCCAGGTGCATGCGCGCGATGTACTCCGCCACCTTGTCGGTGACGAATTGCGAGAGGTTCTGCCGTGAGCTTTCCAGCAGGTTTTTCCCCGACTCTTCGATGGCATCGATGATGTAGCGATGCAGCACCAGCTTCAGGCCTTCGTGGTCGCTGTTGCCGGCGCCTGCGCGGGGTGGGGCGCCAAAGAGTTTTTCGCCGCTCATCTGCCCCCCATGATGCGATTGAGCCAGCCGGCCTTGGGCTTGGGCAGGCCCTGGGAGCGTTTCGCCAGCCGCTCGCCCAGGGTACGCAGGCTTTGGGTCAGGGCCTCGCGCGGGGCCAGTTCGAACAGGGTAACGCCCTGGTTCTTGGCGTTCAGGCGCACCTCGGGGCTGTAGGCCAGCACCGCGATCACCTCCAGGCCGAAGGTCTTGCCCAGGGTTTCGGAATCCGGTGCCACGGTGCGCAGGTAGCGGTCGACCAGCAAGCGCGCATGTTCGAGTTTCATGCCTTTTTCACGCCAGTGATTGAGTACGGCCAGGTTGCGCCGACAGTCGAGCACGTTCTGGTCGGTGCACCACAGCAGCTTGTCGCAATGGCTGACGAAGGTACGCAGGGCCTCGCTGTCCGGCTGGCCGACAAGGTTCACCACAATGTGCTGGAAGTGCTGGCGCAAGGCACTGAGGAGCATGTACAGCTCCGCCGCGCTGGTGTGCTCCAGAGGCGCGTCGTGGCTGGCGTAGGCGAGGATCCGCAGGCCCGCCTCGGCGCTGGTGAAGGCGCTGTCGATCAGCGTGGCATCCAGGCGCCGCAGGTGGCGCAGGGCGTCGCCGAAGTGGAACGAGCTTTCCAGGCCCAGCAGCGCCAGGCTGTCGCCCCGGGGCAGGCCCAGGTCCAGCAGCAGGGTCTGCTGGCCGCTCTTTTGCACCACCAGCGCCAGGTGGCTGGCCAGGAGGGCGCCGTCGCCATCGCCCTGGGCGCCATAGAGCACGGTCAGGCCGCCCAGTTGCGTGTTGGGTGTCACTGCCGGCAGGCGTTTGCTCAGACGGCGGACCAGCCCGGCCACTTCACTGGAGCGTGAGCCATAGGCGACAAAGTCGCGGGCGCCGGCGCGCATGGCATTGAGCACCAACTGGTTGTCCATGCCATCACCGAGGGCGACGATCGCCAGCATCGGCTTGGCTTCCAGGGCGCCTTCGATCAGGGCCGCCTGGGCCACCACGTGTTCGCGATCGAGGCCGACGAACACCAGGTTGGCGAAGGTCACATCCACCAGTGCCAGCAGTTCGTCGAGGCTGCCATCGGCACCCACGACCTGGCCCAGGGGCGCCAGGGCGCCTTGCAGCCACTCCAGGTCGGTGCTGTTGCGGGTGATGGCGAGAAACGTCTGGCTCAGGTCCTGGTTCATTGCGACAACCCGCTGCGCTTGTCGAAGTTGCCGTTCTCGAGGAAGAACATGCGGTAGAAGTTCGGGTCGTAGTTGCGCAGCCGTTCGCCGGGCAGGGCCGGCAGCTTGGCGTCCGCGGCCAGGGGCTGGACCAGGTGCGGAGTCACTACCATCAGCAGTTCACGCTCTTCGCGATTGATCGTGGTGTCGCGAAAGAAGGCACCGAGCACCGGAATGTCCCCCAGCCCTGGAAACTTGTTCACTTGAGAGCTGTTGTTGGTGCTGATCAGGCCGCTGATGACGAAGCTTTCGCCGTCGGCCAGGGAAATGCTGGTATCGGTGCGGCGTATGGTCAGCGCCGGGACTTGGGTCCCGGCAATGGTCACGGCGTTGCTGTAGTCCAGTTCGCTGACCTCCGGGGCAACCTTAAGGGAGATACGCCCGCGGTCGACGATAGTGGGCGTGAGGGTCAGGCGGATACCGAACTCCTTGTATTCGATGGTCACGCTGTTGCTGCCGGTGCTGGGCACCGGGATGGGGATTTCGCCCCCGGCCAGGAAGCTTGCGCTCTGGCCGCTGAGGGCCACCAGGGACGGGCGGGCGAGGGTGTAGGCGAAGCCGCTGCCTTCCAGGGCGTTGATCAGGGTCAGCACCCGACCGTTGCCGAAGCCGATGTTGAAGGTGCCGTTGTCCAGCGGGATGTTGGTCCGGCGGCCGCCGAAGGTGGGGGTCACGCTGCCGGAGGTGCCACTGGTAACGGGGGCGGTGCCGGGCGCGCCGAACAGGAAGTTGTGCCCGCGGCCGAAGATCGAAACGCTGGCCTCCTTGAGCTTGGTGCGGCTGACTTCGACAAAGCGGATGTCGGTCTGCACCTGGCTGGGCAGCAGTGGATCGTCACTGGCCGGCAGGCGGCCGGTGCTCATGTCGGCGGTGGCCCGGCCCTGGACAAACACCATGCTCTGGCGTGGGGTACTGGCACAGGCGGTCCAGACCATCAGGCTGGTGGCGCCGGGCGCCATGCCGGTGAGCAGGAAGGCTTTGTTGCCGGTGGTCTGGACGTCCGCGATCTTGGGGTCGCCCACCGCCAGGCGGGTGATGGCCACCGCAGATTGCAGCTCCTGCTGCAAGCCTTCGCCGATCTCCAGCACTGCGGGCAACGGTGCCAGGCTCGAACAGCCTGCCACCGCCGCAGCCAGGGCCTGGGTGCAGAGCAGCGGGCCAAGGCTCAGGGTCAGCAGTGCGGAGAACAGTGGCATGGAACGACTGCGCATGTAGTGCATCCTTGCTCAATCAGGGAGTTTGTTGAGTGACTTGGTTGCCCCGGATCACTTCCACCGCCGACCGTGCGGCGCCACCTTGGGCGGCCGGTGCGCGCGGGGCGCTGCCCAGGGCAAGTTGGTTGAACTGGAACAGGTTGCTGTTGGCGGCATCGAGGTGCTCGCGGGCTTCTTCGTTGCCGGCCCAGTAATGGGCCAGGCGCTGTTCCTCGCTGCTGCGCACGGCCAGGCGCAGCACACCGACCTGGGTGGCGAGCATCAGCCGGCTCAAAAGTTGTTCGGGGACGGCCAGGACCACCGTGCGCGCATTCAGCCGGCGCTGGTCCTGCTTGAGCTTTTCTTCGTTGCTCAACCCGGGGGAGGCGGGCTGCCCGTCATTGGCCAGGCCCAGCTGTTCGCCCACAGCCAGCACGCGCATGGCGGGCACGGCGATCTGTGCCGACTGCTGCGGGTTGCTGGTGTCCTGGCGCAGGAACAGCACGACATCGACATAGTCCCCCGGGCTCAGTTGCCCGGCGGCGCCGATCACCTCGTCGACCGCGACCGCCAGGGCTCGTTCGTCGCTGTGAATCATCCGCGCCAGGGCGCCGCCGGTACTGAAGCTCTGCTCATTGAGCCAGGTGCCGGCATTCAACTGCCGCCAGGGTGTACGGCCCACCGCCTGGCTGATGGCGCTGAGGCTGCCGGCCGGCGCGGTACGCAGTTTTTCCAGCGCCAGATCGTCGGCGGCGAGGGGCACGAAGGGCGGCACATCGCGCACCAGCACGACCACCGGTTGGCGGGTCTGGTCTTCTGCGCTGGTGGTGGCTGGTTCGACGACACTTGGCGCCGCGGGTTGAACCGGTGGTGCTGGTTCGGGTTTATGACTGAGTACCAGGCCCCAGTAACCGAAAAACACCGCACCTACCAGAAGAAGTCCGGCCAGACCCATGGTGAGGCGACTGTTCATGAAGGCTCTCCCTTTCCTGCTGCACTACCAGCCCGTGATTCCAAACGAGTTAATTTCGCAATCAGGCAGCTATGAACATGCAACTATTTCGCTATGTGAAGGTAGTAGAGCTAGGACGAAATGCCATTAACTCACCCAAAAATAGCTAACAAAGGGATGAGTCTGTCCACATGGGCAGGTTTTTTGGCGCCTACCTTCCAATTAATACTTACTGACTAATCAGTTCTTACAGTTGCTGGGCCGGTCTTTGTTGACAATGCTCAGGTGGCACCGGGGAATTTGCCCGGTGCTGTTCCAACGGCGCCTTGCGGCGCAAGGAGAGCTAGGATGATTTTTCAATACTTGTTGCTCAGGGCGCGCCAGTTTTTTGACCGCACCGAAGGCGCATCCGCCATCGAGTACGCCATTGTCGTGGCCATGGTGGCCGTTGTGGTCGTGGCGTTCGTCACCCCCCTGGGTGATCGTGTTCTGGCCATTTTCAACAACATCCTGACTAACCTCGGAGGCGCCACCGTCACCCGCCCTACCCCTTGAGCATGGAGGGGCCCAGCTGAGCAGCCGCTGGGCTGTGATCGCCCGACCTTCCAGCCATCCGGGTCTCGTGCAGGCCTGCGGTTTGCCTAACCAAAGGCCTGCCGGTGGTTGGGTTCCGCCCGGCCTGCTGTGCATTGGCTGCGCTCACCCATTTGCATGAAGTTCACACCAGGGTACCGTCCATGACTTCCCCATCCTCACGTCAGCAACTTCTTCTGGTCGATGACGAAGAGGATGCATTGCTGGAGCTGGCCGAACTGCTCGAAGGCGAGGGTTTTTGCTGCTTCACTGCCACCTCGGTGAAACTTGCCCTGGACCACCTCACCCGGCATCCGGATATCGCCTTGGTAATCACTGACCTGCGCATGCCCGAGGAAAGCGGCCTGTCGCTGATCAAGCGCCTGCGCGAGCACACCGCGCGCCAGCACCTGCCGGTGATCGTCATGTCGGGGCATGCCGACATGGATGACGTCAGCGACCTGCTGCGGCTGCAGGTCCTGGACCTGTTTCGCAAGCCGATCTACCACGTGCGCCTGCTGGAAACCCTCAACAATCTGTTTCCCGAACCCCGGCTGCATATCGTTGGCCCCTGACCCCAGGGTTGGCCGGTGCTGTCCTGGCGGCAAAAAAAAGACCCGCTCGAAAGCGGGTCTCAGTCATCCGGATGCTCAAAGTTGATAGCTGAAGCTCAAGGTATAGCGTGGCTTGCGGTTGTAGGTGTCGAGGGCTTCATCGGACATTGGCTTGGCCGCTTCCAGGGCGATGTTGTAGTGCTTGGCATCACCGAAACGCAAACCGACCGCGGCGGATGACAGGCTGCTGCCCCTGACCGGCAGCTGGTTGAACCAAGTCTTGGAGCGGTCCAGCACCACATAGGGCTGCAGCACACGCACCCAGGGCCCCTCGCGGTTGAAACTGTAGTTCACTTCGTAGGCCACGCCCCAGCCCTTGTCCCCGGTCGCCTGGTCATCGGGATAGCCGCGAGCGAAGTTCTGCCCGCCAAAGGACGCCCGCTCGCTGTCGGGCAGGTTGTCGTTGCTCCAGTACCAGGCGGCGGAAAGCACGCCTTGCCAATTGTCCAGGAAACGATCGCTCTGCACCCCGGCCAGGCGCAGGCGGAAGAAATCCAGATCATAGAGGCTGTTGTTGGTCTCGGCGCCCATGCTGTCCAGGCCCCGATACAGGCCGGCGCTGAGAATCCGCAGTTGGCGCGGATCGGACTTGCTCCAGTCCGCCTCAAGCGCCAGGGCGCGGATGTCGGTTTTTTCTTCCAGGGTCAGCGGGCTGTTGCTGACCCGGTAACGGGTCTTGTCATTTACCGCATACAGGCGTGTGCCGGCGGTGAGCATTTCATTGGGCGAGGCGATGAAAGGGTGGCTGACGCCGATGGAAAAGCGGTCGTTCTCCCGATGGGGCTCCAGCTCGATCCCGTTGTCCAGCTGCACGTTGCTCCGTGGGTCGGCGCGGTAGCGAGCGCCGTAGAGGCTCAGTTGCGTGCCTTCCGAACCCAGCAACTGGCTGTAGTCCAGGCGGTAGTAGTGTTCCTTGTCGTGGCCCGGCGGGAACAGCCCGCTGAGGCTGAGCTGTTCGCCCCAGGCGGTCTGCGAGTTGCTGGTGATGCCCACCAGGGCCTGCAGGCCGTTGCGGTTGTCGTCGGTGCTGTTGAGGGTGGTGGCGATGGCCTTGCGGCTGGCCACGGCCACCAGTTGGGTTGCGCCGTCGGTAGTGCCCGGTGGCGGCACTACCGCCTGCAGGGTGACCCCGGGAACCTTGCTCATCAGTGTGGTGTAGCGTTCGAAGGTCTTGCGGGTCAGCGGGCGCTCGGCCTTGAGCTTGCTCACCAGTTTGTCCAGGTAAGCGGATACCGGACCTATATCGCCCTGCAGCTGGTAGTCCCGAATGTAGCCTTCCACCAGCACCACCCGCAGCACGCCCTGGTCGAAGTTCTGCTGTGGCATGAAGGCGTAGGACAGCAGGTAGCCGTCGTTCTGATAGCGCCGGGTGATGTTGCGCGTGGCCTCGATCAATTGGCCGAAGCTGGCCTCGTGGCCGATCAGCGGCTGGTAGATCGCTGCCAGTTCTTCCAGGGGGTAGACC
The DNA here is from genome assembly GCF_032424515.1 of Pseudomonas sp. JV245A. Lineage (NCBI taxonomy): Bacteria > Pseudomonadati > Pseudomonadota > Gammaproteobacteria > Pseudomonadales > Pseudomonadaceae > Pseudomonas > Pseudomonas sp. JV245A. Next base: position 9,930 of record NZ_VYKE01000068.1, on the reverse strand, counting down.
GTGCCGCCCTCGATCTGCACCTGGCGCACCGTGACCTTGGTGCCCATCATCAGCGGCTGCTGGCCTTGCGGCGCAGTGGGCTGCTCGGGCAGTTGCAGTTGCGGGGTAGCCGGGCGGTAGGCATCCACCGGCAGGTTGGGTTGGGGCAGGTTGTTGATGCTGTCATTGCTGTTGAGAAAGCGCGGAAGGGAGTCGGCGTAAACGGAGGTACAGCATCCAACTAACAACAAACTGGCCAACGTGCGCATAGGACACTCCATGGTCGAGCCGCAGCGGTGTAGAAAGTTCCTGGCTCCAGTTGCCGCTCGGGTCTTGGCCACGATCTGGCTCTGGATGCTTGTCTCTGGATAAACAAAAAGGCGAGAGACTCGTGGGAATCTCTCGCCCTCAACCAAGCGTAGGCGCTGTAGGTGAGGCCGTCGAATCGGCCAGGTGCAAATTATTTCTTGTTGCCGCCCAGGGCGCCGGTCAGGCCGCCGAGCACGCCACCCAGGCCGCCATTGAGGCCCGCACCGGCAGAGGCACTGCCACTGGCGCTGGCGCCAAGGCCACCGAGCAAGCCGCCACTGGGTGCTGTGCCGCCGTTGACCAGGCCACCGACCGAAGCCACGGTGTTGCCCAGCGCACCGAGGGTGCCACCCAAAGCGCCGCCCACCTGATTGCCGCCGGTGCTGCCGGCGATACCGCTGCCTACGTTGCTGACCGCGCCGCCGACCTGACTCAGCAGGCCGCTGACCGGGCCGCCGAGGCCGCTGGCTGCGCCCACTTGCTGGGTCAGCCCGGTGACCGAACTGGTAACTGGATTCAATGCCGAGCCCAGGTTCACGCCAACACTGGCCAGTGGTGCGGTGACGACCAGGTTGGGTGTGCCGCTACCGCCCAGGGCACCGCCGACCGAGGCGATCAGGTTCCCGGCTGCAGCCCCGGTGGTGCCGCCGGCACTGACGGTGCCGTTGGTGTTGCCGGTATTGAGGCCGTTGCCCAGGTTGGCCACGGCGCCGCCGACCACTTCCAGCAGCCCGGTGCCGCCAAGGCCAGTACCGCCACCTGTGCCGCTACCACTGCCACTGCCACTGCCACCGGCGGATTTGTCGACGTAGCCGCCAGCGGTGCCCACTGCGTTGCTGGCGTTGCTCAGGGCGTTGCCCAGCAGGTCGGTCACCGGATTGCCGTTGCCGGCGTCAGTCACTTTATCGCCGGTGTCATCGACGGCATCGGCGACGCCTTTGAGCAGCCCCTTGACTGGTGCCCCGAGGCCCGTGGCGCTGCCGACCTTGCCGGTCACGCCTTCTGCCAGGCTGACCACCGGCACCAGTACCTTGTCGCCCACACCATCGGTCAGGGTGCCCAGAGGGCCGCTGCTGGTGACGGTGCTCAGGGTATTGCCCAACATGGTGACCCGGGTACCGACGCCGCCAAGAACCGGTGCAACTTTGGTCACCACGCCGCCGACCACCGGAACGCTCTGGGTGGTGGTGGCCAGTTTGCCGCTGAGGTCGGTGACCCCGGTGCCCACATCGCCGACCACATTGCCGACGGTGGCAGTGGTCTTGCTCAGTGCCTTGGGATCGGTGCCCAGTTTGCCCAGGCCGTTGGTCAGGCCTTCGCCTACGGTATCCACCACATTGCCGGTGGTGTTGACAGCGCTTTGTACCACGCCGCCGACCAGGGGCACGGCAGCCAGGGAGTTGCCCAGATCACTCACGCCATTGCCGACGCCGCTGACGGTGGTGCCCAGGTCGGATACCAGGGAGCTGGTGGTCAGGGTCGAAGTGGTACCACCTGTGCCTCCGTCGGTACCGCCACCAGTGCCGCCACCGCCACCGCCACTGGCACTGGCTGGCGAACTGCTGCCACCACTTTTATGACCGCCACCACCGCCGCTGCAGCCTGCCAGGCTGAGGGTCAGGATCATGGTCATTGCCGTTAACGCTTTCCATCCGAATTGAGTTTTCATGGCTGGTATTCCTTGCACCTGTTACAACGTTCGTTGTTTTCGATAGCTCTCCAGTTCTTGCGCTGGAGATACCTTCGTCCGTTGTCTACATAAAAGGCGCAGGGAATAAATTGAACAATTATGAACTTGGTATTAATGACTTATTTTGTTCGGTTAATTGATTTACAAGTAGCTAGTCTCAAAGTATTGGTTGGCGCTCCTAGTGTGTGATGAATTGTTTTAAAACAATGATTTGATGTTTTGTAGTGCCCTTGAAAAGTGCTCGTTCAACTAAAGTTATATATATACAATTAATAGGCAATTTTTGTGCTGAGCTCGCGGTACTTGCACTTTTTCGCTGGCGTTTAATGGCTGGCAGGGGGATGGGATGGTGGCCTGGTTTATACTGCGCCGCCCAAAACTCTCTGGAGCTCAATATGCTGACGCCTGTCTGGTGGCTGCTGTGCCTGCCGTTTGTTGCCGGAGCCTTTCTCGCCCTGCAAGCCGGAATCAACGGTCAACTGGCCAAGCAGGTCGGCGGGGTGCTGGCTGCGGCCCTGATCTCTTTTTTCGTCGGCACCGCGGCGCTGCTGGTGCTGGTGGTGCTGCAGCGCGAAATGCCGACCCTGGGTGCCCTCAAGGGCCTGACCTGGTGGCATTGGTGCGGCGGCCTGCTGGGGGCGTTCTTCATTACCACGGCCGCCTTTGCCGGGCCGCGGGTCGGCGCCCTGCTGTTCATGTCGCTGGTGCTGGCCGGCCAGTTGAGCATGGCTCTGGCGCTGGACCACTTTGGCTGGGTGGGGTTTCGGGAAGCGCCGGTCAGCCTCGGCAAGATTGCCGGATTGCTGCTGATCGTCGTCGGGGTGGTGCTGATCCGCCGGGGCTGAGGCCCCTCAGGCGATGGGCTGCCAGTTGCCCAGCATATGCTGCAACTCGCCGCTGCCCAGCAACTGCAGTTCTCCGCTTGAACCCCCGGCACTGGCCAGCAGGCGTACTTCGCCGGGCAGTAGCACGGGCTTCATGAACTGCACCGTCACTTCGATGTTCGCTGCTGGCAGATGCTCGCTCAGGGCTGCCAGGGTGCGCGCCTTGTTCCACAGGCCATGGGCGATGGCCTGGGGAAAGCCGAACAGCCGGGCGCTCCAGGCGCTCAGGTGGATCGGGTTGTAGTCGCCGGAAACCCTGGCGTAGCGCCGGCCGATATCGCGCTCGGCGCGCCAGCAGGCGACTTCGCCGAGGTTGTCGGCGTTGGGCAAGTGTTGGCTGGAAGGTTCTCCCGCCAACTTGACTCCACGGCAGAGCATGCGGCTTTGCGCTTCCCAGAGGGGGCCCAGCAAATCGTCCACTGTGGTCACCAGGTCGAATGTTGCGCCTTTGGGGTGGGGTTGCAGGTTGCACACCTGGACCCCGATTCGAACGCTGCTGACATTGCCCATGGGGCGCAACACACGAATCCTGTTGCCCAGGTGAATCAGCCCCAGCAGTGGAAATGGAAAGTCCCGGGTAGTGAGCAGCTGCATCTGCAAGGGAAACGCCAGTACATGGGGGTAGGTCGCGGGCAGCAGGCCGTTATCGGCAAAGCCGCAGACCTTGCGGTAGCCCGCCAGTTGCCCGGGGGCCAGGCTGATCCAGCAGCGCAGGCCGTATTCGGGTAACTGCGTGCCGTTGATCCGTCGGCGCATTGCCGCTTTGAGAAACAGCGGCGGCAGGGACGCGGGCAGGTTCAGTTCGTGCCAGTGTGCAGTCATTTTCAGGCCCCCAAGAGACTTTGTCCGCAGACCCGCAGGGCCTGCCCGCTGACGGCGCCGCTGCCCGGCTGGCCGAGCCAGGCCACCGCTTCGGCAACGTCCTGGGGCAGGCCGCCCTGGCCCAGGGAGCTCATGCGCCTTCCAGCTTCGCGCAGGGCGAAGGGCACCTTGGCGGTCATCTGGGTCTCGATGAAGCCCGGCGCCACGGCATTGATGCTGATATCCCGGGCGTGCAGCAGCGGCGCCCAGGCCTGGGCCAGGCCAATCAGCCCGGCCTTGCTGGCGGCGTAGTTGGTTTGCCCGCGGTTGCCGGCGATGCCGCTGATGGAGGCCAGCAGGATCACCCGGCCATGGTCGTGCAGGCGTGCGCTGTCCAGCAGGGCCTGGGTCAGTACCTGGGGCGCATTGAGGTTCACCGCCAGCACCGCGTCCCAGTATTCCGGGGTCATGTTGGCCAGGGTCTTGTCCCGGGTGATGCCGGCGTTGTGCACCAGGATGTCGATGCCCTCCGGCAGTTGCTCGATCAACTGTGCCGGAGCGTCTTCGGCGCAGATGTCCAGGCAGATGGCGCGGCCGCCGAGACGGGCCGCCAGGGCTTCCAGATCGGCCTTGGCCTGGGGCACGTCCAGCAGCAGGACCTGGGCACCGTCCCGGGCCAGGGTTTCGGCGATGGCCGCACCAATGCCGCGGGCGGCGCCGGTGACCAGGGCCTTGCGCCCGGCCAGCGGGCGGCTCCAGTCCTGGACCTGGGTCGCGCAGGGCTGCAAGCGGATCACCTGCCCGGAAACGTAGGCGCTCTTGGGCGAGAGAAAGAAGCGCAAGGCGCCTTCCAGCTGTTCTTCCGCTCCGGCTGCCACATACAGCAATTGCAGGGTGGCGCCGTTGCGCAGTTCCTTGGCCAGGGAGCGGCTGAAGCCTTCCAGGGCGCGCTGGGCGCTGGCGGCGAAGGGCTCGTCAAGGGTTTCCGGGGCGCGCCCGAGGATGACCAGGTGGGCGCTGGGCTCGAGGTTTCTCAGCAGTGGCTGGAAGAATTCCCGCAATTGCTTGAGCTGGTCTGTGTGCAGCAGCTCGCTGGCGTCGAACACCACGGCCTTGAGCCGGGGCCCGTGGCCGGGAATCCAGGGGGTGGCCAGGGACGGGTCGGCGCCATAGCTGTAGATGCCATCGGTCAGGCGCGGCGCCAGGGCGGCCACCTGCTGTGCCAGCGCGCCGCCGCCGAGCAACAGCGCACCTTCGATAGGCCGCAGGCGACCGGCTTGCCAGCGCTCCAGGCGTACCGGCGACGGCAAGCCAAGAGCCCCGACCAGGCGCTGGCCGATGGACGAGTTGGCGAAGTCGATATAACGGTCAGACATGGAACGCACTCCGAAGGTTGGGGTTCAAAGTGTGGACCATGAATGGCCCTGGGTCGTTCGATCGGCCAGATCCCTCCTACGCTGGAGGAGGTACCCACCGCAGTCGCACTCACAGAATAGGGAGCTTTCCATGACACAGCTGCGTCGCGTCGCGATTATCGGCGGCAACCGCATCCCCTTCGCCCGTTCCAATGGCCCCTATGCCACCGCCAGCAACCAGGCGATGCTCACCGCCGCCCTGGAGGGCCTGATCGAGCGCTACAACCTGCACGGCCTGCGCCTTGGCGAGGTGGCCGCCGGTGCCGTGCTCAAGCATTCCCGGGACTTCAACCTGACCCGCGAATGCGTCCTCGGCTCGCGGCTTTCGCCCACCACCCCGGCCTACGATATCCAGCAGGCCTGCGGCACGGGCCTGGAAGCGGCGCTGCTGGTGGCCAACAAGATCGCCCTGGGGCAGATCGACTGCGGCATCGCCGGCGGGGTGGATACCACTTCGGATGCGCCGATCGGGGTCAACGAAGGCCTGCGCAAGATCCTGTTGCAGGCCAACCGCGCCAAGAGTACCGGCGACAAGCTCAAGACCCTGCTGCAACTGCGGCCCCATCACCTCAAGCCGGAACTGCCGCGCAATGGTGAGCCGCGCACCGGCTTGTCCATGGGCGAGCACTGCGAGCAGATGGCCAAGACCTGGAACATTGCCCGCGCCGATCAGGATCAACTGGCTCTGGAAAGCCATCAGAAAATGGCCGCCGCCTACGCCGAAGGCTGGCAGGACGACCTGATCACTCCCTTCCTCGGCCTGACCCGGGACAACAACCTGCGCCCGGACCTGACCCTGGAAAAGCTCGCCAGCCTCAAGCCGGCCTTCGACCGTAGCGCCAGCGGCACGCTGACGGCGGGCAACTCCACGCCCCTGACCGATGGTGCCTCGCTGGTGCTGTTGGGCAGTGAAGCGTGGGCCAGGGAGCGGGGCCTGCCGGTTCTTGCCTACCTGCGCGACGGCGAGGCCGCGGCGGTGGATTTCGTCAACGGCGCCGAGGGCCTGCTGATGGCCCCGGCATACGCCGTGCCGCGCTTGCTGGCGCGCAATGGCCTGAGCCTGCAGGACTTCGACTACTACGAGATACACGAAGCCTTCGCCGCCCAGGTGCTGTGCACCCTCAAGGCCTGGGAAGACCCCGAGTACTGCAAGGCCAGGCTGGGCCTGGAGGCACCTCTGGGCAGCATCGATCGCGCCCGGCTCAACGTCAAAGGCAGTTCCCTGGCGGCAGGGCACCCGTTTGCCGCCACCGGCGGGCGCATCGTCGCCAACCTGGCGAAGCTGCTGAGTGTGGCGGGGCAGGGGCGCGGGCTGATTTCCATCTGTGCCGCGGGCGGCCAGGGTGTGACGGCGATCATCGAGCGCTGAGGTTCGTGGCCTTCCCCGGCACGCAGGCTCCTACACAGAAATGCCGCCCATCCGTAGGAGCCGGCTTGCCGGCGAAAGCGTCTTCAGGTCTTGAAGCGCCGTACCAGGGCGTCCAGCTCATTGGACAGCCCCGCCAGGCTCTGGGAGTCCAGGCGCGCCGAGTTCGCCAGTTCCGCCACCAGTTGCGCATCGCCATGGATCTGGCTGATGTGCCGGTTGATGTCTTCCGCCACCTGATGCTGCTCTTCGGCGGCGGTGGCGATCTGGGTGTTCATGTCGCGGATCACGTCCACCGATTCGCGGATCTGCCCGAAGCTGTTGCGCGCCAGGCCGATGCGGTTCACCGACTGCTGGGACACTTCCAGGCTGGCGTGCATCTGCTGGGTCACGGCGCTGGTGCGTTTGGCCAGGTTGCCCAGCAGCCCGTCGATCTCGGCAGTGGAGTCGGCGGTACGCTTGGCCAGGGCCCGCACCTCGTCGGCCACCACGGCAAAACCGCGACCCTGCTCCCCGGCCCGGGCGGCCTCGATGGCCGCGTTCAGCGCCAGCAGGTTGGTCTGTTCGGCGATCGAGCGGATGGTGCCGAGGATCGACTGGATGTCGGTGCTGTCGCGTTCCAGTTGCTGCATCGACTGCGCCGACTGTTCGATCTCCTGGCTCAGGCGATCGACGCTGTGCACCGCGTCATCGATCTGCTGCTGGCCTTCCCGGGCCTGGCGCTGGCCACTGTCCGCCGACTCGGCGGCCTGGCTGCAGGAGCGGGCCACTTCGTTGGCGGTGGCGACCATTTCGTGGAAGGCGGTGGACACCATGTCCACCGCTTCGCGCTGGCGCCCGGCGGCTTCGGCCATGTCGCTGGAGACCTGGGTCGAACTGTGGGAAGTGGCGAGGATCTTCTGCGCGGCCTGGCCGATGCTCTGGATCAGGTTGCGGATTGCCGCCAGGAACTGGTTGAACCAGTTGGCTAACTGCGCGGTTTCGTCGCTGCCACGGATATTCAGACTGCGGGTCAGATCGCCTTCGCCTTGGGCAATGCCTTCCAGGCCACTGGCCACGCCGCGGATCGGCCGCACGATGAGGCTGGCGAAACTCGCCCCGAGCACTGCGAACAGCACCGCCAGGATCGCGGCAATACCGGCGATGATCCAGGTCAGCTGGGTGGCCGCGCCCATGACTTCGTTCTGCTTGATCAGGCCGATGAAGGTCCAGCCCAGTTGCTCCGAAGGCCAGACGTTGGCCATGTAGTGCTCGCCGCCCAGTTCCACCTGCACCAGGCCTTTGCCGGCCTTGGCCAGTTGCGCGTACCCCTCGCCGAGGCTGCCCAGGGCCTTGAAGTTGTGCTCCGGCTGCTTGGGGTCCACCAGCACCGTGCCGTTGTTTTCCATCAGCATCAGGTAGCCCGATTCGCCCAGCTTGATCTGTTTGACGATCTCGGTGAGCTGCTTGAGCGACACGTCGACTGCGACCACGCCGCCCTGGGGGCCCAACTGGTTGGCCAGCGAGCGCACGGTGCTGACCAGCACCGCATCGTCGCTGGCCCAGTAATAGGCCTCGGTGCGCAGGGTCTTGCCCGGGTTGGCCTGGGCGGTCTTGTACCAGGGGCGTACGCGGGGGTCGTAGTTGGCCAGCTTCAGGTCGGCGGGCCAGGAGACGTATCCGCCGTTGCTCACGCCATAGGACACATAGGAATAGGCAGGATGGCTGGCGGCCATGGCGGCGAACAGCTCGAAGATTCGTTTGTCCTGCTCGCCTTCCGGGGCCTTCGCGGCATCGGCGCTCATCCAGGTCTTGAGGTTGTCGCCGGCCTGGGTGATCAAGGGTTGAGCGGCCAGGTAATCGATGTTCTGGCTGATGCCTTCGAAGAACAGCTGCATGGCGTTGGCCACTTGGCGGATCTCGCGGCCGCTGCCGTCGACGAAGGTGTTTTCGGCCTCGCTGCGCAGGTTGATCACCACCAGCGTGGCTACCAGCACCACGGGCAGGCTGGCGATGACGGCAAAGGCCCAGGTCAATTTCTGTTTGATGTTCATCCGCGCTCCAGTTTTTTGTAAGACCACGAAGTGCAGGCGACTCGCGGATTTATCGGCAGCTTGAAAGATGACGCTGATTGCATCCCTGGGGTGAAGTCGAGCCCGCGGCGATCGAACCTTGGCCGGTGGCTGACGTCTTTATTGGATTGTCGGACAAACTCCCTGTCTCTCTGAGGGCTTCGGCTGGCGCCGGGCAATATTGAGCCGCAGGCAGAAAAAAACTTCCGCGGGCAGGCCCGCGAAGGGGCTGGCCTGAGTGCCACTGATGGACGGTTGCGGACGCCGTCTCGGCTATGATCCTTGGCGGCGTCGATGGATTGATCTGGCACATTGAGTGCATTGCTGTCGCTCGGTGGTCGGCAGCCCTTTCCCGTCGTGGGAGGATTGCCGTATAACGAGTGACTTTCGCGTGTTTGGTAACAAGGGACCCACAATAAAAGCTGATGAAGACTCCAAAACGCATTGAACCGCTGATCGAAGACGGTCTGGTAGACGAGGTGCTGCGCCCACTCATGAGTGGTAAAGAGGCAGCTGTGTATGTGGTGCGCTGCGGCAACGAGCTACGTTGCGCCAAGGTCTACAAGGAGGCGAACAAACGCAGTTTCCGTCAGGCGGCGGAGTATCAGGAGGGGCGCAAGGTTCGTAACAGCCGTCAGGCGCGGGCCATGGCCAAGGGCTCGAAGTTCGGGCGCAAGGAAACCGAGGACGCCTGGCAGAACGCCGAAGTGGCGGCGTTGTTCCGCCTGGCCAATGCCGGGGTGCGGGTGCCCAAGCCGTTCGACTTCCTCGAAGGTGTGCTGTTGATGGAGTTGGTGGCCGACGAGTACGGCGATGCGGCACCGCGGCTCAACGATGTGGTGCTGGAACCGGACCAGGCCCGTGAATATCACGCCTTCCTGATTTCCCAGATCGTGCTGATGTTGTGTACCGGCCTGGTGCACGGTGACCTTTCCGAGTTCAACGTGCTGCTGACTCCGGATGGCCCGGTGATCATCGACCTGCCCCAGGCGGTGGATGCTGCCGGCAACAACCATGCCTTCAGCATGCTGGAGCGTGACGTCGGCAACATGGCGTCCTATTTCGGGCGTTTTGCCCCGGAACTCAAGGGCACTCGGTATGCCAAGGAAATGTGGGCCCTGTACGAGGCTGGCACCTTGCATCCGGGCAGCGTGCTGACCGGCGAGTTCGACGACCCCGAAGAACTGGCGGATGTCGGCAGCGTGATCCGCGAGATCGAAGCGGCGCGCCTGGACGAGGAGCGTCGCCAGGCAGTACGCGCGGCGGATGATGCGCCGCCGGGCAAATCCGAAGAACCACCGCCTCCGCCCTGGATGCAGTGATGCCATAAAAAAATCCGGCCTTGGCCGGATTTTTCATTCCCGCAAACTACCCGGCCCCTTGGCCCCTTGACCCCTTGACCCCTTGGCCCCTTGCATCTTGTAGCCGCTGCCGA
>NZ_VYKE01000678.1:0-219 GCF_032424515.1 Pseudomonas sp. JV245A | reverse complement strand
ACCGAAGGCGGCTCCATCGTCTACACCGCCACATTGACCAATGCAGCCGGCACCCCGGTCACCGTGACCTTGAGCAATGGCGCGGTAATCACCATCGCCGCCGGCGCTACTTCCGGTACTGCCACCGTCGCCGCTCCGGCTGACGACGTGTACAAAGACGCCGGCAAAGTCGAAGCCACCATTACCAAGGCCGAAGGCGGTAACTTCGAGAACCTGGAA
>NZ_VYKE01000677.1:0-220 GCF_032424515.1 Pseudomonas sp. JV245A | reverse complement strand
GCCTGGGCCAGGTACTTCTTCACCATGCGCTCCGATACCCCCAGCTCATCGGCGATGGCCTGGTAGGGCCGGCCGTGCAGTTGAGCGAGGATGAAGGCCGAGCGCACCTTGGCCGGCAGGCGGCTGAGCATGGCGTCCACTTCGTACAGGGTCTCGACAATGATTGCCTGCTGCTCCGCCGAGGGTTGCACCGCCTGCGGGCGTGCAGCCAGCGCCTGCA
>NZ_VYKE01000676.1:0-220 GCF_032424515.1 Pseudomonas sp. JV245A | reverse complement strand
ACTGCGCCCGGGAAAATCGCCGGCCATGGGGTGGTAGTCGTAGTTGCCGGTGCTATAGCCGGGGGCGTCGGCGATGGTGGTGCTGACCACGGTCGGTTGCACCTGGGCGCTGCGGGTCTGGATCGGGTTCGGCGCCGGGGTGAACAGTTGAGCGATGTCGACACCCAGGGCGCGGGCTGCGGCGGCAAGTTTTGCGTAGCTGACCGAGACCTGGGCCAGT
>NZ_VYKE01000675.1:0-220 GCF_032424515.1 Pseudomonas sp. JV245A | reverse complement strand
GCTGGCCCAGGTCTCGGTCAGCTACGAAAAACTCGCCGCAGCAGCCCGCGCCCTGGGCGTCGACATCGCCCGGCTGTTCACCCCCGCGCCGAACCTGATCCAGACCGGCGGCGCCCAGGTGCAACCGACCGTGGTCAGCACCACCATCGCCGACGCCCCCGGCTACAGCACCGGCAATTACGACTATCACCCCATGGCCGGCGACTTTCCCGGGCGCAGC
>NZ_VYKE01000674.1:0-224 GCF_032424515.1 Pseudomonas sp. JV245A | reverse complement strand
GCGCTGCGCAGCGGTTCCGGGCGGTTGCCGGCTGCCGGCGACAGCCGCTGGGTCGGCTTGAACAAGAGCCAGTTGTCGATGGTGTATGCCGAACTGTTCAACAAGGATCTACGGGCCAACAACGTGCTCTACCTGTTCCGGCCCGAGCAGTTGCCGGCCGCCGGGCTGGACCTGCAGGCGTTGGCCCAGGGCTTGAAGCAGCGCTATCCACTGGCGGGCTGTCG
>NZ_VYKE01000673.1:0-224 GCF_032424515.1 Pseudomonas sp. JV245A | reverse complement strand
TTTCGCCCTGGAAGATCTTCAGTAGCACCTGCTCCTGGTTGTCATGCAAGGTCTGCACGGTCTTGACCCGGCTTACCGGCACCACGCTGTTGCGCTCGATGATCGGCAGGTAGTGCCCGCTCTCGATCTGGTTGCCGTATTGCTGGGAGGTCTCGATCCCCAGGGTGTAGGAGCAGACGTCGGTCAGCACCACTTCTTCCAGGGCCGCCGAGCGTGCCTTGAGG
>NZ_VYKE01000672.1:0-225 GCF_032424515.1 Pseudomonas sp. JV245A | reverse complement strand
CGGCCAGATCACCTACACCGCCACACTGACCAATGCCGCCGGCACTCCGGTGACCGTGACCCTGAGCAACGGCGCGGTAATCACCATCGCCGCGGGCGCCACTACCGGCACCACCACCGTCGCGGCTCCAGCCGATGACGTGTACAAGGACGCAGGCAAGGTCGAGGCCACCATCACCAAGGCCGAGGGCGGCAACTTCGAGAAGCTGGTGCCGAACACCACGCC
>NZ_VYKE01000671.1:0-229 GCF_032424515.1 Pseudomonas sp. JV245A | reverse complement strand
TAGTGAGCAGCCATGAAACCTTCGCGCAGTGCTTTGGAAACCGATGCGAGGGGGCCGTCCTGTGGCAGCAGCAAGGCAATTTTCGATACCGGCTGGCTGGCCAGTTCCTTGAGCTTGATCAGGGGTTGGGGCAGTTGAATGGCAGCCGGGTGCTTTGGATTCTGGGCGCGCCAGGTATCGATGGCTGCCTGCTGCTGTTCCAGGGTGCCGGCGCTCTTGACTGCCAGGG
>NZ_VYKE01000670.1:0-229 GCF_032424515.1 Pseudomonas sp. JV245A | reverse complement strand
GGGTAGTCGGTGGTGACGCTGATCACCGAGCTTTCCAGCAACGGGTACTGGCGCACCGGCAGGTTGCTGTAGGCCTTGAGCCCCGCCAGCAGGATCAGCAGGCTGACCACCAGCGCCAGCACCGGGCGGCGGACAAACAGATCGGTGAACTTCACGGCTCTTCTCCCGCGGCCAGGGTCGTCGCACTGCCGCCGGCATCGCTGAGCACGCTGTGCTGCTGCGGTTCGAT
>NZ_VYKE01000669.1:0-232 GCF_032424515.1 Pseudomonas sp. JV245A | reverse complement strand
AGCCGTGACTGACGTTACCGATACCATCGACAACTCCACCGTATCGCTGAAAGCCACACCTTCGGCTGCCGAAGGTGGCAACGTCACTTACACCGCTACCGTTAGCGCTCCAGTGACCGGTTCGCCCGTCACCGTGAACCTGGCCAATGGCGAGAAGATCACCATCCCGGTCGGCGAAACCACCGGTTCGGTGAGCATCAGCGCACCGAACGATGTACTGGTTGGCCACACT
>NZ_VYKE01000067.1:0-30669 GCF_032424515.1 Pseudomonas sp. JV245A | reverse complement strand
GCCTGGGCCCTGGTCGGGGCAATATCCTGCCACCCCAGCAACTCGACCCGGGCCACACCGGCCACGTGCAACTGCGCATCAATGGCCGAACGCGCCACCTCGATGCCCAGCCGGCGACGCGGATTGACCCAGGCGGCCAGCTTGCGCTCAGCCTCGGCCAGGGCGGCGTCACTCTCTGGCCCCGGCCCCTTCATGTGCAGCACCGCGTCAATGCGATACGGCAGCACCTGGGCACTCTGCACCGTGACCCGATCCCCCAGCGGCCTCACGTCCTCATCATTGAGGGCGGCCGCGACTGTCGCCAGCAGCCCTGGAGCGGCCGTGCCGTCGCCTTCCAGGCTCAACACCGTGACCGTCACGCAGGCCGGTGACGGGCTTTCGGCCTCGGCATCTGCGACCAGGGCCGAGGCATTGCGCGCATGTAAGATGTAGCTGTTACGGGGCCCGGCGGTGGTCAGCCCCTCATAGGCCAACTGGACACGCTCGCGCAGAGCGTCGTCAGTTTCCTTGACCTCCTCCACCGGCGGCACCGACTGGGGGTCGCCGGGCTGGATCACCAGGCGCTGCAAGTTGACGTTGGCCGCCAGGTGATCCAAGTCCGTGCCTTTGGCGTGGGCCAGCAGCAGCGCCTTGGCCGCATCATTGACCCGGGCCCGCAACTGCATATCGCCGTAGGCCGACAGCTCCAGCTGCTTGGTGACCGGGTCACTCTCCAGGTCGGCGGTCCAGTTTTCGCCCATGTGCCGGCGAAAGGTTGCCAGCTTGGCCTGGTACAACGCTTCAAAGTCCAGGGCTTCCAGCACCTGCGGCGCCGGCAGTACCGACAAGTCCAGCATGCTCATGCCGTTACCTCCAAAACCGCGTTATTGCCCAGGTACTGGCCGACCAGCTCGAAGCTGATCTGGCCACCCACCACCGCTACCACCCGCACCCGCTCCAGCTTCAAGCGTGGCTCCCAACGCAACAGCGCCCGAGCCACCTCGGCCTGTACCGCGCTTTTCCACCCGCCAGTCACCGGCAAGTCGACGTAGCGGCGCAGATTGCTGCCGTACTCCGGCCGCATCCGCCGACTACCGAGCGGCGTGGTCAGGATGTCCTCGATGGACTGCCGCACATGCTCGATGCCGGACAGCGGCTGGCCGGTGCGGCGATCCATTCCGATCATCGCGTTACTCCTGCTGCTGCAGATCCGGGTGCTTGCTCAGGTACTCCCGAGCGGCGATATCCCCAGCGTCAGCGGATACCCGCCCCTGGGCCACGGTCAACTGGCGACCGTCCGGCAGGATCAGTACTCGGGAGGTGTAGAGGGTGTCGCGGAACACTGTAGAGCTGGCTCCGGCGTCTTCAGCAGGGAGCTTCTTGGGGGTGGACATACATTCCTCCAGGTACAAAAAAGCCGCTCTGAGCGGCTGGGTGTGAGTAACGGTTACAGGGGTATCACTGCGGCGGTGCGGTTGATGCAGGCCCAGGCAGCACGCCCGGGTGGGTATGGGTCGATCCGACATTCACCCCGTTGTGCTTCAAGCTCGCGCCGTTGATTTGCACTTCGCCATTCAAGGTGATCTGCCCGATCAGCGTGATGGTGTCGGCCTTGCCGGTAATGGCGCTGTCCGTCACCACCGCCGAACTGCCACCGACCTGAATAGTCACCGTGCCGCCGGGCAGGCTGATGGTGTAGCTCTTGGCCTGCCAGTCGTAGATCAGCGAGCCGCCATCGTCGAAGCGCCAGACCTCGACGTGGTCGCGGTTGTCCGGCTGCGCACCGGCGTTGCCGTACAGACCAGGCACAAACGTGCCTTGTGCCGGTTCACCACTGGGACTGATCAAAGCCCCCTGCTCGCCCAGACTCGGCGCCCGCCAGTGCCGGGCCTTGCCGGCGGCCTGGCTGTGCCAGCGAACCCAGGCGCTGGTCCAGCCGGCGCCGTCAGACACCCGCACCGTCCCACCAGCGAGATCCACACCGACCACACTGCAAGGGATGATCAGACCCGCGATCATGCGGTCATGTGCAGCTGCAACGTAGCCGCTCATGGCTGGACCTCGACACGAACACCCGGGGCATCCTCTCCCAGGCTGAGTTCAAGCACACCCGGCAGCTGATCCGGCCACGGCCATTCCTCTGTGCCAAGGTAAAATCCCTGGGTCCACTCCACGACCCACACCGCATAGGTGTCCAACTCGGGCCGCGTCCAGTCCTGGGCGGCCCGCACAAACACAGCTGGATCTACCCCAACGCCCCACGTCTGCATGCGCAAAAGCACTGCAATCTGCGAAGCGGCAAAGGCGGCTTGCTGCTGGGGCTGTTCCTGCTCAGCCCCCACGATTACCCGAGCTTCAAAGCGAGCCTCCAGCGCGGTTTCACCGACAAGCTGATCTTGACCCGGCTCAAGCTCCACCAACTCGATCACCACTGCCGGAATGGCCACAGACTCCTTGAGCAGGTCAGGCATGGTCGCCACGTAGGCCAGTCCGGGGATCGCATCGCGGATATGCCGCTCTATCGCGCTGTACAACTGGTCCAGGCTGAAAGGTTCATCAGGCACGTTTGCTACCTCGCAAGTACTTCTGCAGCTCAAAGTTCAGTTCCTGCTCAAGGATCGCCAGCAAGCGCTCGTCAGCCCGCTTGACCCACTCCTCGAACGTCGGCCGCACGTCATCCAGTGATACCTTGGCCTTGGCCAGGGGAAAACGGTCATCCTGCTCAGACACCCAGCCCGACCCCGAACCAGCACCAGACACCTGACTCTCGGGGTAGTCCTTCGAGCTGAAATGCTTGCTGCTGGTCCGAATCCAGATGTCGGCCTGATTGCCGTAGACCTTCTTGAAGAAGGCCCCCTGATAACGCCGCCCCGCGACCGAGACACCCGACCGGTTCTGGCGGGGCCGACCGATCCGGCTCGACTCAATCGGGTTGATGCCGAACCAGAGCTTGCCCTGCCCGTTGCTGTTGACGGTGTAAGCCCGCAACCGCTGACGGACAGCACCGACCGCAATCCGCTCCTTGCTGCTGACGGCCCGGGCGATGTACGTCCGAAGCCAACGCAAGGTCTTGTTGATTGCCCGGCGCTGGGCCGCAGCTGCGGCCTTGGGTACCACGGCGGTAAAGTCCTTGAACGCCTGCATATCGACGGCCGAAGCCTGCAGCGTGATCATGCCGTCACTGGCTGATTGCCTGACGTAACTGCCAATGCTCATGCCTTAGCCCTCAGTACCAGCGCCACCCATCCAGTCCCGCCCGGCTCCAGCCGGACAAGGTCATAGTTCCCACCGCCATCCTGGGCCGGCAGGTCAATGGAGACGTGCCGGCCCGGGGTGATGCCCGCCGCATCGCTGACGCGGATCTCAAAACGCGGCTCTCGAAGCCCCGTATTAATCCGCCCCAGCTTGGGCTGTAACCAGGGCGCAGCGAGAAAACCAGGGATCGGTCTGTCGATGCCCTCGATCACCGCCTCATCGCCCAGGACATCCAGCAGGCGCGTATCCATCACTGCCACCCGGTCGCGGAACGACATGGCTAGTCGTCCTCGCCCTGGGCGGCGTCGAGCTTGCCGCGTTTGGTGATCTTGCCCTCAGCAAGCAAGAGATCCCGGACCTCGGTACTAGGAGGCGCATAGACCTCGCCCGCTCTGACAATGTCGGCGCCGTCCTGAATGCAGCCGTCCACCACCACGTATTCAACTTTCGCGGCCATGTCACACCACCTTTGCGTAGATGAAGGCGTTCGGCTCCAGCAGGCCGGCCAGTGCAGCGCTCTGCAGTTTCAGCCAGCGCATGCTCGGTTCCTGAGTCACCCAGCTTTTCGGGAAACGGGCGGCCTCGACCAGGCCGCTCTCGATGGCTTCGAGGTCCTGAATCGCGCCGTACAGCATGGCGTTGCGGGTGGAAGTGGACCCCAGAATCACACCACCGGCCGGGATCAGCGGCGCCTCTTTGCCACTGTCATCGTCCAGGTACCATTCGTTGTAGGCATACAGGTCGACGCCTGGATCATTCAGATAGCCCAGGTATGTCACCCCATCAGGCAGCAACTCGGGCTTGATGAGCCCCATGTCCAGCCGGCGGCTGTTGAGTTGCTTGAGGACTGTGTCGTTGCTCTGGAAAGCGTCCTGCGCTTCGGCGCTCAGTACCGCCACGCTGGCAGTGCGGCCAGAGTCCTTGGCCACTTTGCGCTGCCACTGCCGCAGGTTGGCAATCGGGTCCGATTCCGAAGTGTTCCAACGCCCGGCACCGAGGGTGATCTTGTGGCTGTCTTCCATCAGAAAATCGATGGTGTCATCGATCCCCTCACCAATGACCCGGACCTTACCCGTGGTCAACGCCTGGGCGCACATCCATTCCTCGCGGCGGATGATCTGCTCGTCGAGATCAACCAGGTCCTTACCCAACTGTTCACCTGCTCGCTGCAGTGGCGTGCGGGTAGAGAAAGGGTTTTCCCCGGGCGAACGCTTCAAGATCAGCTCAGCACTGGTCGGCAGCTTGGGCTGAATGTAGGGCGGCTCATAGGTGTTCGAGACAAAGCCTTTGCGCGACGCAACGCTGCCCGGCAGCGAGGGGTGAACGAAAGGAGCCATTTTGCGCTGGCCCTTGATGATGTCGATGGTCACCGTCTTGGTCCCGAAGGTTTCCGGCATGGAGCCGTTGAAGAAGGTGTCAATCAGAAAGCGGCGCGGCGTGCGGATCTGCTCGACCGCTTGCAGCATGGTCATGGTGTCGAAAATGTCAGTCATGGTGACTCCGTTCAGCGAATGAAGATAGACAAAGGCCGCAGAGCGGCCTTGGCTTTGGGCAGGGTCCAGCCCTCGCCCAGGGTGAGTTGGCTGCCCAGCACTTGGCCGGTCAGGCGAATAGGCGCGCCCTTGGCACCGCCGGTGGTGTCGACGTCCTGATCGAGGACTGCGCAAGGGTTCTGCGAACCGTCCTCCGCTGCCGCCTTGCACAGCACGTACTCCGCAGTCGCGGTTACCAGGCCCAAGACCGCCCCGGCGTGCAGCGTCTGGCCGACAGCGATCACGCCGGCCTCCATCACAACAGGGAAGTCGCCTGCCGAGATCTGGCGCGGCACATAGGTTTCGCTTTTAGGGTTACTCATGGGTGTCTCCGGTTAACGGCGCGAGGCGCCTGCAACGATTGCGCTAACAGCGGCTTGGCGTTCGGCCAGCTTGCTGTCGCCGGTTGGGGTGGCACCGGTCGCCCCCTGGGCATCGCTCTTGATGCCCTGGAGCGAGATGCCGCGATCCTGAGCGGCCTTGAACAGCACCAGCGCGGTGGCCTCGACCGAGCTGCCGGTATCGATGGCCGTCTCGATCTCCTTCTCGAAACCCTTGCTGGCCAGGGCGTTGATGCCCTTGATGCGCTCCCGCTCGGCCGTGGCCGTCTCGGCGCGGATCGCGGCGAGATCCGGCTGGTCGGCCGGGGCAATTTCGATGGTGTTCGGGTCGGTGCCGGCTGCCAGAGCTGCGCGCAGATCGGCCGTGGTCTTGACGGTGGTCATGGTGTGTATCCTTGGGTGAGTGATGGCCGGCTTGGCCAGTTCGGTGATCAGGGCTTCCAGCGAGCCGACGCGGTGCGCCAGGCCGTGCTTGACGGCATCGGCACCAACACGCAGCCCGCCGTGGTCGCCCATCTCGGGGACCTGCTCAGCGGCGACGCCCAGGTTGCGGGCGACCTTGCCCACAAACACTTCGCCCAGGGCGTCGATGGTTTCGCCGATCTTGGCGCGGCCCTCCTCGGTCGAGAGGTCGGGGCGCTTGTTCGGCGCGTCGCGGCTGACGATCTGGTAACGCTTGCGCCCGGTGGCGTTCTCGTTCTCGACCACAGCCTCGACAACAACGCCGATGCTTCCCGCCAGACTGGCCTCATCGATCACGATCTCGCTCGCGGCGGATGCGATCCAATAGCCGGCGCTCGCCCCGGTGCCGCCGATGTAGGACACGATGCGTTTGCGGGAGCGACCGGCGTAGATCATTTCCGCCAGCTCGTTGATACCGGAGGCGACTCCGCCCGGGCTGTCGATGTTGAGGACAATGGCCCTGACCTTCGGATCATCCAGCGCACGTTGAATGTCGGTGGCCAGGACCTGGGTACTGGTGGCACCGCTGATCTCTGTGAACAAGTTCGCGTAACGGAAGATCGGCCCAATGACAGGCACCACCGCCACGCCGTTGCGCAGGGTGACCTGGCGAGTGTTTTCCAGCCGCTCGCCGCGCTTGGCCTCCAGCGCCATCGGATCGCCCATACGATCAGAGATGGTCAGCAGGTTATCCAGGGCGGCAGGCAGCATCAGCCACGGCTGCGAGGCAGCCAGCTCAAGTGCTCGCGGCATGTCTATTCCTCTTCGGGGGTAGGCTCGGGCGGGTTTTCCAACCCACCCTTGGGTAGGGCCTGCAGGTGGTGTTTGCGGCGTTGTTCGACCTCGCGCACTCGCTGGCGGAACACCTGCTGCCAGGGCTCGCCGGTCATTGCTGCGGTCTCCAGGGTTTCGTTGCTAACACCGATATCGATGCGCTTGCCGGCGGCATTGGCCTCTTTCAGCTCATCGATGGCACCACGGGCCGGGCCGATCCAGATGGCCTGGCAATACGCCTTGCGCTTGGCTGGGTCGCCGTACCCGGGAAGGTCAATCAACCCCCGGGCCACGGCTTCATCGATCACCAGCTCACGGCTGGGTTGGCAGAAGTCGCAGGCCAGCCACCAGCGGCGCAGGCTGTAGAAGCGCCACGCCTGCAGCATTGCGGCCCGGGCGGCGCTGTAACTGCTGCTGTAGTGCAGCAGTAACTCCTCCAGCGGCAACTCCAGGGCAGCTCCGATCTCCTTGACCACCGCAGTGAAGAACGGATCGAACTGCGCATTAGGCCGGCCGGGGTTGGCCACCACGGGCTCCTCGCCCACACCGAGGTCGACGACTGCACCTTCGCCAAGACTCAGCTCACCATCGGAGGTGTTGTCGCCATCAGGGCGTTCTTCAGAGAGCGCCGTCATTGGCAGATTACCCGCCGAGAAGTCTCCGCTCTTCT
The DNA here is from genome assembly GCF_032424515.1 of Pseudomonas sp. JV245A. NCBI lineage: Bacteria > Pseudomonadati > Pseudomonadota > Gammaproteobacteria > Pseudomonadales > Pseudomonadaceae > Pseudomonas > Pseudomonas sp. JV245A. The sequence goes on along the minus strand of NZ_VYKE01000067.1, from coordinate 23,656 downwards.
TGATGAACACGGTGAACATGGCCGAAATCACCGCCGCCATAAGCTCAGCACTGCTGTAGCGCTCCAGCTTCTGCAGTGGCTCCAGCACCGGCGCCAGGTAAGGCATACCCCGCTTCTGCCCAGGCCGTTCCTTGTCGGCAAGGACATGCAACACACGGCGCCGGCCAGTCTCGGTGCCGAACGCGGTAAGGCGCTCCCAGCCAAGCGTCTTGCCCGCCAGGTGTTCACCGGGATAACCGGTGCAGACGTGATAAGCGACTGGCGCACCCAAGGCGTCAAACTCGACCCCATCGACCAGGTCGACCCGGTCCATACCGCTGTTCGGATTGCTGACCCGGTCCGACTCAATCAACTGCAGCCGCGTACTGAAGATGCAGCCGGCCCGCTCTTGGTCCGGGCTGGCCACCAGAACATCACCGGCCACCAACGAGGACACCAGCACCAGGGCCTGCAGCTGGTAGTGGTTCAGCGTCGCCTCCGCATCGCACTCCCGAGGATCGTCGGCATACAAGGACCACAACCGATCTAGCCGGCCGTTCAGCTCATCCGCCTCCTCTTCACTCAGGCCCAGCGCCTCGTTGTCGACCTGCGCCCGGCACACCAGCCCGGTGCCCACTACGTTGGTACGCAATCGCGTGATAGCCGCCCGGGCGACCAGGTGATTGCGCATGGCATCTCGGGAGCGTGCCACCAGCATGCGCCGCTCGCCCTGGTTGAAGTCACGGCGCGGGCTGCCCAAGCCAGGAATCCAGCTGGCCATGCTGCGCAGCACCCGGGAGGCACCCCGCCAGCGGGTTTCGACGCCGCCACCGCCGCCCTGAGCGACGATCTGCCGGTCATCGGTCGATGCCCTGGCAACTCGGATAGCCTCGCGCATCAGCTGCTCAGGCGCAGACTCACGTGTACGGAATGGCCACATGATCAAATCCCCACGTAAGAAACGCGGCTACGGCCACGCCCCTTGAGCGCAGCCTGCTCGCTTGCCACCTGTTCGGCGTACTGTTTTTCCAACAGGCGCAAGCTGTTGAGTTCCGCCAGTTGTACCTCGCGATCCGCTCGGCGCAGGCGCTGGCCGGTTTGCAGGACGGCCGAGATCGCCGCCCGTACTTCCGCAAGGCGTTGTTGTGCATCAGTCATGGTGAACCTCGGTTAGCCGACGCGGCTCCGGGTGCCCCTGCCGCGTGCAAGTGCGCGACGAGGAACCGGGGCGACCGCCTGCTCAGTGGTAAAGAGGGTGGGCTGGAGCAGTTGCTGTTCCAGCTGGTCCCATTCGTTGTCGCGCAGCAGGTGGGTCTTCAGGCTACGAGCGGCGTGCAAGGCGTACACCTCACAGTCCAGGGCTTCGTTGCGCCGTCCGGCTTTCTTCTGCCACACCATCCGACTGGGGTTGCGCGGGTGCGGGGCTAGCACTTCGTTAGTGAGCTGCTCGTAATAATCAGCGCGGATCTCGCTGTACCAGTGCATCCGGCCCGGGCCGTTGCCCGTGAGACGCATACGGCCATCGATCAAAGTCTTGGCCTTGTGCGTGCCAACGATGAACACCCGCAGGCCGTACTTGGCAGCCTTGGTGTTGTCCTGGCTGGTGTCTGCCGACTGGGCCGGCTTGGTGAAGATCTCCCTGTCGCGGCTGTCGATGGATGCGCCCTTGATCGCCATGATGTTGAAGCGCTGTCGGTCCCGCACGTAGGTGTACACCGCATCACTGGTATTACCGTCCGAACTGTCGATGCTCACCGCCGAGACCGCGATCTGGGCACCACCGTCGACAGGAATCGGAGTGGCAACGATCTTGTCGAGTTCGGACCAGACCGGGTCGTGGGGGTCGATGGGATTGCCGGGCAGTTCGCCCCAGTACAACCGCCACGACTCCTCACCCCTGCCCCAGCCCACGATCATCAGCGCCAGGCGGTCGCCCTGAACGTCCACCCCGACCGTGACCAACAGCACGCCCTTCGGCGCGGTCAACTCGGCGTAGGGTTCGGCCCGTTTTTCCAGCTCGTCCGTCTTGGGCGCGTTGCCCTTGTACTCGTAGCTTTCACCCATGGAGCTGTTGGTGAAGGCGATCATCGGCCCGATGTTGCCCTTCGACGCTGCATGCTCGGCCTGCAGCTTCTTCTCCATCAGCACCTCGAACCGCGAGCCGTGGAACGTGGCATAGAGTTCGTTGAGGATGTAACCCGCAATGCCGCGAAACTCCGCCGTCGCCTCCCAGCGCCCGTGCTTGAGGTTGGCGTTCTTCTGGTGGTCATCCCAGATCGAGCCGCAGTGCGGGCATGAGTAGTAGGCCGTTTCGGGCCGGCGCTTGCCGTAGACCTCGTGGAAATAGCTGGGATCTTCGTCGCAGTGCAGGTGCTCGAAGCTCAGCGCGTGCGACTGTTCGCAGTCGTGACACGGCACCAGGCCCACGCGCTTGTCCGACAGCTCCAGCTCCGCATCGATTGCAGACAGCCCCTTGATGGTCGGGGTGCCGCCGATGATGATCTTCGAGCGGCGGAAGGTCTTGAGACGCTCCTTGGCCAGCTTGATGCTGTCCCCCTGCCCCCTAAGGTTTAGGTTGCAGTCGTCCGGCTCCTCCACGGCGACCCGTGGCACAGGTGTCGACTTCACGCTGGCCGGGCTGTTGGAGCCAACCATCTTGAGGAAGCCGCCCGGGAAGCGCTTGAAGTCCTGGCGCTGCTGCAGCTTGCGGCTACGCAGATCGACCTTCTTGCGCAGCCGTGGGGTTGCCTCGATCATCGGCTCCAACTTCTCGGCAACGTATTGCTTGGCGGCCTCGGCCTTCGGAAACAGGATAAGGATCGGCGACGGGTCCAGGTCGATCCATTTGCCGATGGCGTTGCCCATCACGCCCGAGGTCCAGGCCACCTGGGCCGATTTGCGGCCGACGATCTCGACCACGTTCGGATCGTCCAGGGCTTCCAGCGGGCCACCCGGCCAGATCAGATGAGGCGTCTTGTCGAACCGGTACTTGCCCGGCGTGGCCGACTCTTCCGGCGACAGCCAGCGGAACCGATCCGCCCACTCGATAACGCTCATCCGTGGCGGCGGTGCCCACTTACGGCACGCCCGGCGCATGGCCTTAATCGCCGTCTTCTTCAAGGCCCTCCGTGTCGCCTTGCTGGTCATGATCCCAATCGAGATCGGTATCGTCCTCTCCATAGGCTGACAACCTCCTCAGTATCGATTCGATGGGCTCGCGGATAAGTTGCTCATCCACCTCAACCCCGTATCGGGCCGACAAGGTCGCCGCCAGTTCATCGGGGAACGTGTTGAGCAGTTCGATCTTGGCGGAGGTAATCACCGCCTCGAAGCGCTCGACCATCTCCGCCTCGATCACAACCTCGCCCAGGTCCTTGGCCAGCGCCAGCTCTTCGCGGTCGCCGCGCAGCCTGTCGAGCCGGTCCCGGGTGGATTCCTTCTTGCCGTTCAAGGCGGCTTGGCGAATCAGCCATTCGATCACCGCCTGGGTGTCGTACTGGTTTTCGTTGCCCCGCCCTAACCCGAACTCAATCACCGGCATCCCGTCGTTCTGCCACCGGCTCAGGGTGCGCTCATCGCGACCGACGATCTCACTAAGCTCGGGCTTACTGACTGTCTTGCCCATTGTTAAGTCCTTGAAAAGACGGACATCCCTGCACCGATCTCAGCTGCAGGGAAACCGCGAGTTCGCTAACCCGTGTAGGGGGCGGCCCCGGGGGAGGACCCAAAAATCTGAAAATTTGGCCCGGGCCGCCGGGGCCGCGCCCCTACCATTCAGGCCGTCCCGCCGCTGGGTGGCTGCTCCGAAACGCCGATCCGCTTCGCCGCCCACCGCTCGTACAAGCCAATGGCGACATCAGCCCCGGCCATCGCCGTCAGGCAGCCGAAGGCGCCCGCCGTCCAGACCGACACACCGGCGCCGATCAGCAGCATCATTGCCGCCATCCCGCAGACGATGCAGGCACCGGAACGCAGCGCGAGGCGCCGCAACAAGGCCCACCCTCGCGCCCCTTCCTTGTCTGCTCGCCACATCTCCCCGGAGACGCCGCCCACCAGAGCCAGGACGATCACTAACCAGATCGGCATCTCTGCCAGTGCTTGTTGCTCGTTCGTCATCGCCCGCCCCTTAAACGCAAAAACCCGGCGCAAGGGCCGGGTTTGGTGTGTGGGTGCCTGCCGCTCTCTGCGGTCGCACCTATCGAAGATGGCTACTTTTTACAGGTGGATTCCGGTGGCAGCAACCCTGTTTTAACGCCACCCGGTGAATGTCCAGTGAACGCCTAGGCAATGTCGGCGAATATCTTTATTTCGGCTTTCAGCGCCTTTGGCGCTGTCCTACCTGTCCCACTGATAGTGAGTCAGGCAGGACAACTACAGGCCCCGAAATACAAAGCTCTGCCCTACTGTCCTACCTCTATCTTTCCTTTCTCGCATGTAAGAAGAAATTGAAAGGCACGCGTGCGCGCCCACGGCGCGTAATGTGTGCCCGCTGCGCTCATGTGTGCGCATGACGCGCTGAGAGGTTGGACAGTAGGACAGCCCAGGAATGACAAGGCCCGCGCTTGTCCTGCTGCGTTAAAACGCGGTCGGACAAGGCGAGCCAGTAGGACAGAGACAAGCGCACCGAGGGTAAGCGTCAAGCCACCTTCCCCATCAGCATGCCCTCGATGAACACATGCGCCTGATGCAGGCGCTGGTAGTACGTCTCACGACTGCAACCACAGTGCGCGTACTTCTGGGCCAAGAAGCTGTCGTGATTGCAGTAATGCTCCATCACCACCAGGGCCAGCTCGGGCGGCAGGTGCTTGTTGACGATCAGCTCGATATCGGCCGATTCATCCAGCAGCACCCGGCTGCCCCGGGTACCCCGTATCAGCTCGCCTTTGCACTCCATCAGCATGGCGATCATGTTGCCGCCGCCTGCGGTGTCGGTGGCTAGGGTCGTGGGCATGTGCAGATCCTGAGCCCAGAGTTTGAGCATCTCGTCGATTCGCTTAATCAAAGCAAGGCTCCTCCTCCATCGGCGCCACCTGCAATGCAGATCCGCGCCCCCAGTTGGTCGGCTTCTGATAGGCCCACGGGCGCACGCCGCTCTTCGTCAACGCCGGCATACGTTTCTTACGCCACCCCAGCCGATGCATGATCGAGCCGACGCGCATCTGCGCTGGCTTGTCCCAATGGCTAGGATCGATCTTCAGAACCTCAGCCAGGATCTGACTGCCGGTGGTGGTCTCCCCCAGGTGCGACTCTTCCAGCCACTTCAGAATCGGCACCTCCCATTCATCCACCACAAAGCGCTCTTCCTGCGCCTCGGCGAACAACGGCGCTTCATCACGAATCACCCACCAGATATCACCCGCCTGATAGCAAAACATCGCCTCGGCCCAGAGCTGGTCGCGGATCTGTCGCAGTTGCTCCAGGTCGACCTTGGTGCAAGCCACCGGCCAATAACGCCGGTTGCCGGTGGCGTCCTTGAGGTATTCATCCTGGTTGGTGGTGCCCACGAAAACACACTGGCGTGGTACATCCATCGTTCTGCGGCCGTAGCTCTCGCGGTAGGTGTCCACCGAGGCTGAGAAGAACTGCTTGGCCTTGGTAGACTCGGCCTTGTTGAAGCTGTCCAGCTCGCCCAGCTCGATAATCCACTTGCCCCGGATCGCCTGGAACGCATCCTTGTCGCCCAGGGTAAACGGCGTGTCCATAAACCACGAACCGCCGAGAATGCTCATCGCCGTAGACTTACCGGCGCCCTGGGCGCCTTCCAGAATCATCACCGAGTCCGCCTTGCACCCCGGAGCCATCACCCGGCCCACCGCCGAAACCATCCAGCGCTTGCCGACCTTTGAGCTGTAGTCGGTCGGCGCCACACCCATGATCTCGGTGAGCCAGGAATCGAGGCGGGGCACGCGGTCCCACTCAAGGCCGCGCAAGTAATTGCGCACCGGGTGAAACGCCCGGTAGTGCGCTACCACGCTCACTGCCTCGATCACGTTGCCGACCTTGACCCGCAGGTTGTACTGCTGCGCGAGCCACTTCATCACCAGCATGTCGTCGATGTCGGCCCAGTCGCCAGTGTCGCCGCCATAGGGCGGTACCCGCAGCTTGACGATCTTGGCGCTGAACGAACAGAAGCCAATCACCCCGGCCCAGCGCTCATCGTTGCTCAGGATCAGTTCAACGTTCTGCATGTGCGCGATCAGCATGCCGCTGTCGCTGCGGGCCAACTGATCCCGCCAGCCTCCCGCAGCGGGTGGCCTGACTACCGCCAGCACCTGACGACGCACTGCCTCCAAACCTTCGGCGCAGTGCAGGTCGTTGAAGTCGGTCCACTTGATCTCCCGCTCGCCGGAGAAGATCGGCGCCACCACCTGGCCGCCGACCACCGTTGCCGCATTTTCAGCACGCTCTCTGCCGGGGTTCCAGGGCTCACCGTTGGCCCGCTTGGTCTTCCAGTCATCATCCCGACAAACGATGATCGGGCACCCGGCAAAGCGCTCACGCATGGCCTTGCACACCGGCAAGAGATTGCCGGCATCAAAGGCGATAGCCACGGTCAGCGAAGTCGCCATATGCAGGCTGGCGCCGGTGGCGTAGCCCTCACACACCAGCACCGGCTCGCCGGGCTCAGGGTGCGGACCGATCAGGTGGAAAGCGCCCTCTTTCGACAAGCCATAGGGCCAATAAGACTTGTCGCGCCCGGTGTCTTCCTGCTTTTCGGGATAGATCACCTGCAAGCCGACGATCTGGTCGCGTACGTTGCTCATGGGCACCAGGAACGCACCCGAGCGCGGCGCATAGCGCACCCCGAAGCCCACCACTTGCTTGCGGTCCAGGTAGGTGCTCTTGCCCTTCTCCGGCATACGCTTGAACAACCCAGCGGCACGCTTTGCCGCACGACGCGCTGCATTGGCGGCAACTTCCGCCGCACGGCGTTTCGCCTCTTCCTGCCGGGCGCGCATCACCTCACGCTCCTCGGCACTCATCCGCCCGGGTTTGACCTTGATCTTCTGCGTCACACCCGAACGCCAGTCGCCAAAGCTGCCGAAGATCAGGATTTCGCCCTTCTCGGTGTAGTGCTCATGCACCACGTACCAGCCGTTTTTCTCCTTGCCCTTATCCTGCGCCGTCTTGCAGCGAGTGAGCTTGCCGAACACCAGCGGCTGCGCGGGCTCCAGGCCGTAGTCGGCGAACTGCCCCAGGACCTCCTCAAGCATGTCGTGCCCTCCGCACTTCATCGATCTCCTGACAGGTCACGCACAAGGTGCATCCAGGCTGCGCCAAGCGGCGCGCTTCAGGAATAGGGCTGTCACAGTCTTCGCAAATGAGGAAGGAATGCGCCGCCAGCTCAGGTCTCAGCAACTGACGCGCCGCGAGGGCTTGATCGAGGCGCTCTTGCACCAGATCGTTGGCAAAATCCGCAAGGTCAGCCATGTTCTGCCCCCCGCGTGGCCTGGTTGACGTAGCTGGCCCGGTTAAACATGCCCAGCAGCCCCTGTATGCCGCGAAACACCTGCAGACGGATTTCGGCCAGCTCGGCATCACTTACCACGCCATCGCCGATGCTCTTGGCCCAGGTGTCGGCCAGGTCGGCAACCTGACGGAAATACACCGCAATGCCCGTGGTCAGCGTCTCCGGCATGTCGTTGGTGTAAGCCTCGGCCAACTCCTGCCAGATCGTGTCCCCTACCAAGGCATGCACCGCATCGAGAATGCGCCGGTCCTTGGTCAGTTCCAGAATCTCGCCGAATTCTTGAATGTTGATGCTGTGGCTGGGGTGGGTTGGAGACAGCTTGTGCTGCAGCGTGGTCGGGTTGCGGCCGGTGGTGGCAGCGATGGCAGCGGCGCCGCCGGGATAGTCCCGGGCAGCATGGTAAAGCGCGAGATCGAGCGGCAAGACTTCCCGCTTGGCCCGCTCAACAGAGTTCAGAGCAATACGGCTCATGGCATTAATCCTAAAAGTTGCCAGTGCCGCGCGGCATGCAGTGGTGATACATTTGCCGCGTGGCTTGTAAGGGCCCAAACGCCGGCTAGGTCCGCAAGACCGATACCGGCACCGTGCCGAGGCGAACAATCCGTTGTTCACCTCTGGCGCAACAGCTGCCCAATCTGTGGTGGAGAAGGCAGCAACCCAAGGCTTCCGAGCCTTGAAAGCGCGGTTGAAGTAGACGTTTTTGCATGTGGTGTGCGCGCCTACCTAAACCGCGACCCGGCGACACTGTGGTGGTGTGTGCTGGGAGGAACTGGGCGGCCTTTGGGTCGCCTTTTTTCTTCCTACGCCGCTTTCTTTGGCAGCGTCATATCGATTACACCGAAATGTTCTAGAACCTCAATCAGCGAAACGCAGCCTTCACTCTCTCGTGCCAGAGATTTGATCAAAGAAACGCTTGGATCTTTACTCGCATACTTGACATGTAAACGCAGATAACTCACAGCGATTTGACAGCGCTCTGCATATGCAGCAAGCGCCTCGGAATCCAGGCTGCTGATGTAGTCACGTAGCTTCATAGGGTCACCTCCCAAACGAAATTAACCCATAAGGTTATTTTTTTCAACACCACGGAGGACATTCACCTAGAAGGTTAACCAAGCCAGAATCTGCAAATGAAGATTTCCGATACCCGCCTACAAAATTTCCGTAGAGTCATGGCAGAGAAGAAGCTCCGCCTGATTGATATTGCCGACCTCTTAGGCAAAGCCCCTGCTCAGGTAAGCGCTTTTGGAGGTAAAAATCCAACCAAAGGAATCGGTAACCAGATTGCTCGTGAGTTAGAAACGGCCTTAGGCCTGCACAGCGGTTATCTAGACATGCCCTATGGTATGGGCGAGTTCAGTAGCACAACTCTCTTGAGCCATATAGGACGCAAGCTGCCAGTAATAGGCTCGATCTCTGCGGGAGCGTGGTGCCAAGCAGACGTCACTTTTGACCCGAAAGAAGCGGAGGAGTGGATTGACGCTCCTGGCCCTGTCGGTCCCCAAGCTTTTGTCTTACGAGTTGAAGGAGTCAGCATGGAGCCAAGATTCCAAGAGGGAGACAAAATCGTAATAGATCCATCTCTTGAAGCGACTCCTGGAAATTATGTTGTTGCAAAAAGAACAAGAGATGAGGCTGTTACGTTAAGGCAACTGAGACAAGAAGGAAGTGAGCAATACTTATATGCACTGAATCCGGACTGGCCAGAACGCATCATCAAAGTTACAGCCGACTGGAGAATTTGCGGTCGTGCCCGATGGAAAATATCTGACCTCTAAATCAACTCCTGTTTACTAGAGCGAAAACATGGAAGTAGAAAACTTTGATTTTTTTAGTGACACTAAATCCTTCGAACTTGACAAGAACAAACCTTTAACACTGATACTTGGCCGAGTTGGCGGCGAAGGCGTTTTCAACACAATAACAGCTGCTAACCGGCAGTACAAACAAAAACACTTGGCCTCCAGCGCGGAAAACTGGGAAACCATTCTTCACTACTTTAATTCATTCCAAATAAGCTCCGTACTGATCAAGTTAACCCCTGACGTCCTTTGGCTATTTTTAGACGAAAACTATAAATCTGTAAAAGAAAAACTCTTCAAAAGCATATCCCAAGTCCCTCACATGGTCTTTATCTACGACCAAATAATGAAGGATCAACGCGAGCTTGGCATAAATGAATACAGAGCACATCCATCCCCAGATAATATAGTCAAAATCTTAAACTGGCTTACTGAATTAGGCATAGATATAACCCCCTACAATCGTGGAGCGGAGGTTAGCGTCCTTGCAGAAGCCTTTATTGCAAATACAGAAAAAAACTTAATCTTCAGACTATACATTCCCAATGGAAGAATGTGGTCTAGCGAAACAGATAGGGTACTTCAGCTCTTCAGAGACTACCTCGGAAGAGTAATCAAAGTGCCAACTAGATTAGACCAACGCCGTACCGACCAAGGTGTAATTTATGAATTCCATGGCGAAACCCCCGATAATGGAGGCTCTCTAAAGAGTGATTTTGATTCATTCTCAAAACTAATGAATTTATGCCTCACAGATACTTCTGCGGCAGAAACTATACTCGAGGCGAATGGCATTGACCACCGAACAACTATAGAAATACTTACAAAGTATTCGAAAGAGGCAGCCCGACTACAAACCGATCTCAAACACGAGCGTGAGAGGAAAACACTAGTAGTTCGTCAGAGGCTAGAGTCTGAGCTTCTTGAGATCATCAAAAACCCAGCCGACTGGAAAATAGTTGACTCAATCATCGACACCTCAATTCCATTTATTTCAAAAAACCAACAATTTATATCTTTAAGCTCTACTCTTCAGCCAAGCATACAAACTGAGTCATCAAAAGACATAACGATAAACTTCAAACCTCAAATAATTCAAACCATTAATAGCATAGTCTCTCAAGAGATCAATGGAGATCAACACCTGACTCCTGAAGATAAAAAAATCATAGAGCTGATTAAACTATTCGGTGCTGAACGAGCAAGTGACCTGACATCATCGGTACACGAACTGGCAGATGCCAGTGTCCCCCAAGCGGAACGTCTAGGTGCAAAGCAGAAAATCGTCGGATTCCTTCTGGAGATCGGCCGTCGGGGTACCGATATCGCTGTAGGTGTGCTGCAAACATACATAGAGAAGAAAATGGGCCTTTGAATTCCCAACAAAGAAACCTTAAAGATTATTTTTCATTGACAAATTAACCTATGAGGTTATTTTCTAGCTTCCTCTTCACCACAGAGCGAAGCTTTCAATGCACACCACCGCCACTCTGCACGTCCACCCGGCATGTGCCAGAAACCCAAAACTGATCGAGCAGCTGCAATCCAACACCGGCTGCCTGGTTATTCTTCACGACAGAAAACTTAAGCTTGTGGCAAAAAAACGCGGGCCCTCCCCATTCGATCCGAACGGCGGAGGCGACGCGGCATGAGCAAGTTCAGAGTCGACAACCGCACGCTGCAACTGCTCAAGGCCCAGGTCAACCTGAGCGAAACCTTCCACCACACCCTGCGCGATTCACCACAGCGCACGGCGTTGAAGCTTCGGCTGAAGGTTGATCACAACCCGGCAGACACCACTTTTGTTGTCGAGGTCGGCAGCGAACGCCACACGCTGACCCTGGCCAACGACAAGAAAGCCCACCTGAAGCTGGCTGACTTCATCGAAGAAATCGCCAACGGCGCAATCGATCCTAACGCCGAGCTGGCTCCACCACGACACGCCGAGCGCGTGTTCGGAGCCTTCAGCGCCCAACAGCGCGAGCAGGTGTTTGGTGTGGTGTGTCTGGGCGGTTTCCTCGATCTGGATCTCGGGTTTGAACTGCCGATTCGTCTGGCCGTTCACCGTACCCGAACGCGCAAGGGCGTCACCGTTATCCTGAGCATCGGCGTCAAAAGCCCAAGGACCAAGTGCTTCACCGTTTCGGGCAGCGACGTGCAGATGTACCAGGACGTCTGTGAATCCATCCTTCACTTGGCAGCGCTGGCGACTCCCGCCGCGCACGCTGCTTAGGAGGCCACCATGGATCGCAACCTCAAGGAAACGGCCCGGTACTTCGGCATCACACGACCGCAGCTGATCGGCCTGATGCAAGAGAAAGGCTTGCTCAACGCCGAGCGACTGCCGGCCTATCCAACGCGCGACCGTGAGTACCTGGGAACCAAGGAAGGCAAATGGTTCCACCCGGAGCTGGGCCTGCAGTACAGCCAGTCAACGCGGATTCGACAGGCCGGCATTCCCTGGCTCGCCGAGCAACTGGGCCTCGCCCTGCCCGCTATCCCGGCAGATCGCCGTGACGTGGCCTAGGGAGTACGCCCGCCAGATCATCGCCTTACGGACCAAAGAGGAGCGCAACGCTGCGCTCCTTGAGGTACCCGAGCATCTGCGCGAGCTGACCAAAGCCCACTGCCTGATCACCTGGAACCACCCGAAACGCCGCCAGCGCATGGAGAGCCAGCAAGCCAATGAGTAACGCCAACCAGCCCCCGCTGCGCCTGATGCCAGCACCGGAAACCGCCACCGTCGAACTGCTGTATCGCACCTTCGGCGACGTACTGATCCCGCTGGAAAAGATCCGCGTGCAGTACTTCCGCAACCTCAACGAACAGTCGTTCGCCGCCGAGATCAGCAGTGGCCGCATTCAACTGCCCGTCACCACCCTGGACAGCAGCCGCAAGGCCCCGAAGTACGCACACATCCGCCACGTTGCCGCACTAATCGACATCCGCGCCTACCGGGCGGATGAAGAACACGCCAAGCAACAAAGCGACGCCGCCGAGCACGACCAATAACCCAAAGGCTGCCACCACCAGCCAAACCCACCGGAGCACACCACATGACCCACATACAGATCATTGCCCTGATCGGCCTGATACTCACCGTCGCCCTGCTCTACTGGGCCGGCTACCTGATTGGCCGAAGCAATGGCCGAGAGGCCGGGATCAAGGAAGGCAAAGCTGTTGCAGAGGCAGACAACGCAAGAGCCCTGCGTGAGCTGAAAACCGCCCTCAAGTTTGTTCGAGCCGACAACCAAAGGCTAACGGAACTCCACGAACGCCTGCAGGACAGCCAAACCCTCAAACCAGCACATCGGCAGACCTTGCTGGCCATCGCGGATCTGCTGCGCATTGCCGCCGAGACATTCAGCGCCTTCAAGACCGGGAAAAAACTCGAAAGAGACTCACGCTCGCTGCGTGATCAAGCCCTGGCCATGGCCGCCCTAGTGAAGCCAGCAGAAAAGGAGGAAGCGGCATGAGCCATCAGATGGATGGACCAGCTCGCTATCAGAAACCGGAGGAAAGCGGCATGCCGCACGCTCAGCCCACCGTCCGAACCATGACCGCTTTGCTCCGCAACGCCGCCAGCGTCGACACGCAGAAAACAAAGAGTCTCTGCTGTGCATCAGCAGGCACTATTCAAGTCTTCGCGGTGCGTATGGAAAAAAGTTCACTGACTAACAAACTGCCGCTTTCCACTCAGATAGTCGATTGCAAGGGCGACATTCTGACGACAGAAGATGAGTCGATTGACCATCGGCAACGCATCCTCACTCGCAAGGTCCCATCCAGGCAGCATCTCACAGGCTGCTTTGGCTGCCGAAATCGCATTCATCAAATGATTGAGATGAATCAGATGGTACCTCGTAGCCATATGAGCACTACTAATGTTTGTCAGCAAAGTATCCAACCCGCTCCAGCTGGCTATATGGCCATGCCTAGCATACTGATGCGCGCTCTTTACCGCTGCTTCACACATTCTCTCGCTAGGCACTGGCGGTTTAACGTGCGGAACTCGAAAGCGAATCCTGAAAATCTCGGCAGCCAGTTCTTCATCAGGTTGGATGTTTCCAAGCAGCGAGTTAATGAGTGTATCCAACTCGTTCCCAATCAGTGTCGCGACAGTCTTAAGCAAAGTATCGGTTTGAGACTGGCTCTCCCCAGCATTTTTCTTAGAGTGAAAAACAGGAAAAGCAGCAGCACCAATAATAGCCAGAATAGACCCAGCAGCTTGCGCCCAGTCGGCAGCCTTCTCCTTAGCACCAAAAGCATCCAACACAACAAACAGTGCCCATCCCAGCGCTCCTATAGCCAGAAATGCCCAGACACCCCATACGCTGGCGACCTTCATTTCTGGAGACATGCTGAATTTCTTCATGCGTCATGGCTCCCAGCCATCAAAAAGCGCTCAGCATGCCCATTCCAAAGCCTCCCGTCTATGAAGGAGGCCGCGTGAATGAGCTGGCTCTTTTCGCAGGCGCTGGTGGCGGAATACTCGGCGGCCACCTCCTCGGATGGCGCACCATCTGCGCCGTTGAGCGTGATGCCTACGCCGCACAGGTTCTGGCGCAACGACAAAACGATGGAGCCCTCCCAACTTTCCCTATTTGGTCTGACGTGTGCAGTTTTGACGGAAGACCATGGAGAGGCCTTGTTGATGTGGTTTCGGGGGGATTCCCCTGCACCAACATATCCATCTGCGGGGACGCCTCCGGCCTGGACGGTGAAGCAAGCGGATTGTGGGTGGAGCAGCGCCGAATCATCGATGAAGTACGACCCCGCCTCGCGTACATGGAGAACTCGCCAATGCTCACTTCTAGGGGGCTTGGACGCATTCTCGGGGACCTGGCCGAACTGGGGTTCGATGCACGATGGGGAGTGTTCAGCGCATACGACGCCGGCCTGGATCACAGAAGGGACCGTATCTGGATTGTGGCCGACGCCAACGGCTTCGGACGGGAAAGGCAGCGTTCTACCAGAGACCGCCAGGAAGCGAGCCGAAAAGTCCTCGCGAGGTGTACGCCTGCCCGAACACTTAACCCTTCTGGGCTTGCTGCCTGGAGGTCGTCACAACCCCGAGTTCAGCGAGTGGTTGATGGGCTGGCCACTGCAATGGACAGACATCGCGCCATTGGAAATGGCCAAGTTCCGCGAGTGGCAGCAACAGCATTTTATGCACTTTCCAAGTGAGGTGGCCGCATGACCACTAACAACGCCCTAAATACAGTTAACGCACTGCAGAGTGAAACACTTGACCAGGACGAACTGCACACCATTACCGGGTATCAGCTCCCATCCAAACAGATTCAATGGCTGACCAACAACCATTGGGAGTTTGTTCTGACCGGTGCCCGGCGACCCATCGTTGGCCGGGTCTACGCCAGGATGAAGTTAGCCGGCGTTAAACCCTCTGCAGCTAGTGCCGTGACTGAAGCCTGGTCACTCAACCTTGCGAATGTGAGCTAACCCGTGCGCAAGAGAACCACAGCCAACCGCGACCTGCCGCCGCGCATGGTGCGCCGTATCAGAAAGGGCAAGAATGGCCAGATCTGGACGGCGTATTACTACGACGGCAGGGACGCCGCCGGCAAACGCAAGGAGATCCCGCTGGGCACAGACCTCGATCAGGCCAAGGTGGAATGGGCCAGGCTGGAGCGCAGAGCGCCACCCAAGCCCAACCACCTGATGAGCTACGTATTCGATCGGTACGAAAAGGAGATCATCCCCGGCAAGTCGATCCGCACCCAGTCGGACAACCGCAAAGAACTCAAGCAGCTCAGGAGAGCCTTTGAAAACGCACCTATCGAATCGATCACCCCCCAGGTGATCGCCCAATACCGCGATGCCAGAACCGCCAAGGTCCGGGCCAATCGAGAAATCGCCCTGCTCTCTCACGCGTTCACCATTGCCCGAGAATGGGGCCTGACCGACAAAGCCAACCCGTGCTTCGGCGTTCGCCGCAACAAGGAAAAGCCCAGGGACTACTACGCCGGCGAGACCGTATGGAATGCGGTGTACGCCGAGGCAGCGCAAGAACTCAAGGATGCGATGGACCTGGCCTACCTAACCGGCCAACGCCCCGCAGACGTGCTCAAGATCGCCGCCACCGATCTGAACAACGGATTCTTACTGATAGGCCAGGGCAAAACAGAAAAGCGCCTACGCCTGCGCCTGGAGGAAGAAGGCGTCCAGTCTGGCTTGAGTGCTTTTATCGAGGATCTCCAGGAACGCAGGGGCATCAACGGCATCAGGACGTCGACGCTGATCACCAACGCGTCGGGGCTACGAATGAGCCAGCAGATGCTGCGCAACCGCTGGGATGATGCTCGGGAGAAGGCTGCCATCAAGGCTGCAGCCGATGGTAACCCGACATTGGCGGTCAGCATTCGGCAATTTCAGTTCAAGGACATTCGGCCAAAGGCGGCTAGCGAGATTGAACTGACACATGCGAGCCGGTTGCTTGGGCATTCAACCGAGGAGATGACCAAAAAGGTCTATCGGCGGGTTGGTGAGATTGTCAAACCTACAAAATAACCACATGCCACCAAGATCATGGTTGGCAGCATTCGGCCAGAAGCGGACACGTGCTATTTCTGGAATGGTACAGAGCCTGGCACTGAATGCGGACTACGACTTCAAGATGCCGGCACCGAAGACGCTTGAATTCGTTCTGACGAACAACGGCATCGTGGCTATTGAGCCTTTTGCAGTTTTGCTCCACCCCGCGTAATGGCATGATGGGACATAGCCACATACCAAGGAGTAGCTATGGCTCGGAAGTCACCCACATCCCCGGTTGTTCAACCAAAGGTTCACTTGACAGCAGATCAGCTGCAGAAAGGAATTGACCGGTTTGAGCAAAGAATCGCGGATCTTGATGTATTTGATCTCAGCACATTGAAGAGTGGAACATCTCCCGAACTCCAAGCACTAGAGCGCAGTATTGAAGATACGTTGGAGCGCTATTTCGGAGCAAACACTACCGCAGCCAATCGTTATAAAGCGGCGCAGGAGCTGCATTACCATCAGACAGTTTGGGTACCTGGAATGCCAGAGCCTAACTACAAAGCACACACGAAAACAAATATAGAAGCGGCGAAAGCGCTGCTAGGCCAAGCGATCAATGCCTTAAAAGCGGATCTTGAAGACCTTGAACCTAACCTTCTTGCGCCGACAATGAAAGCTAGTTCATCAGCGGGCTCCTCTCGAGTTTTTCTCGTCCATGGGCATGATGAAGCTGTCCGTGAAACCGTTGCACGCTTCCTAGAGAAGCTCGGCCTTCAGGTGATCATCCTCCACGAGCAGGCCAATAGTGGGCGCACGATCATTGAGAAAATCGAGCACAATTCTGATGTGGGAATGGCCGTGGTGCTGCTAACGCCCGACGATGTTGGCGGCAAAGCGGGCGGCCAGGTGGAACCTCGCGTGAGGCAGAATGTGCTACTGGAGCTTGGTTACTTTATTGGTGCGCTGGGTCGTGACAAAGTCTGCGCGCTGAGATCTGGAAAAGTGGAAATACCTACCGACTTTGCTGGGGTAGTTTGGACAGAGATGTCCGGCGAGTGGAAAACCGCATTGGCACGCGAGCTGAAACAGGCGGGCTATGCAATCGACTGGAACAAGGTTATGGGCTGAACAATCTCAGCCTAAATCCGTGTTTCCTCATGACACTCCGTAAGATAAAGAGACTCCTCCGTGTCCATAGAATTCCTGGTTAACACATTCGACAGGGTAAGCTACCTACAAAACCTCTTGGTGGCCCGAGCTACCGGCAATGCTGCGGATCCGAATGAGTATTTCCATCTTCGACGTGAACTGCTGAATGATCCTGCAATGAGCGCAGCACTCCCAGCATTCGTGAGGCAACATGGCTCCCTTGATTCTTTTTGGACTTGGATAAAGGGGAAACACCAAACGTACGCTGAGCGGAGAACGTTCCTTTCAGAGCAGTTCACCCCGCTCTTAGACTCGTTGGAATTCCCTCCGCTCTCGCGTCCGACTTCCCCTCCCCAGTTCATACAGCCGAACGGTATTGGCTCCTCAACTGCAGCTCCATTTGTTACTCCGGCGCCAGTTGTCGCCAGGAACAAGCGGAAAGTATTCATCGTTCACGGAAGAGATGATCTCGCGAGAGTTGAGGTCAGTCGGTTTATCGAAAGCCTCGGTCTTGAAGCAATCATACTGCACGAGCAAGCCAACGCAGGCATGACGATCATCGAAAAAATAGAGCGATATACCAACGATGCAGATTTTGCACTTGTCCTCTATACGCCATGCGATCAAGGCCGTGGATATCATGAAGGAAACGCTCGTCCAAAGGACCGCGCTCGACAGAATGTTGTCTTTGAGCATGGCTACCTCATGGCCAAGCTTGGTAGAGAAAATGTCTGCGCTTTGGTGAAAGGCGATATTGAGACGCCGAATGACATTAGCGGAGTGGCCTACGTCCATCATGACCAACATGGCGCATGGAAGTTTAAAGTAGTTACGGAGCTTAGGGCCTGCGGCTATTCAATCAGCACATGGTGATTCAGCAACGGTGGACTAGCAGCTTCCCGCAGTTTTCAAGATCGCGGCTCAGCGCCCCCTCACACCTGCCCCCCTACACGGAAGGATCCGTTAAGCCGTCATATGTGCTTAACACGCCATGCGACACATGCCGTTTCTCCTTATCGGCCAGAAGCTGTCATTGCGTATTTACAAAAGCTGGGACGATTCACAAGCCAATGAACACACTCCGTGGAAAAAACATGGGGTAAGTGGAAATTGTTAGAAAAACTCGTCGTCATCATGGGCTGCGTCGAAGCCAGACAGGTCAATGTCGAATGCTCTATCGAGCCGCAAGAGCGTTCGATCATTAGGTTCCTCTCCAGCGTCAATACACCCCGTAGCATCAGCAAAAATAACGATTGCCTTGTCCCCAGTCTTTGAGCTTGGGTAGATGATGCCGTCAATTTGATGATCATCGTCGGTACGGTAAACGTGCCGAAAATACTCAGTCACGACTTGGGTCGGAACATAATCAGCGTGGGCACGATCGCTTCGCTCGATCGGTTTGGTGAAATCCTCAACGAAGTCTCGCATGAAGCTAAAGTATGGCCTGAGTGTTTGCAGTTTAGGATGGAAAAGGCTTGGTACAAAAAATGATTGGGACAGGTCAACGATCCGTAGATCTCTGATAGGTGAAAACTCACCGGCCGCTGCCTTCTTTAGGACTCCGCCAGCAGGATTGTAAGTTTCACGAATAGCCGTGTCTTGATCGAACGCACCGTAGAACATGGGGATGCCGACGGGGCTCATCCGGTTCGGCATATTTGCGTGCTCCACTGGTGGCGGCCCAAGCTCATGAGACCGGATGAGTTGGGTTTCAGGATCAACGATGCGGACGCGAAAGATCGGCTGACCCGCGGGTACTGTTCCCATCAGGTCGAGTTTTTTGGTCACGCTACCCAGCGTTTCAAGAATGTCGACCGGGTTCATCTCATCGTGCTGGTCAGCCGCATATGAAGTGTTTACAGCTTTGTAAAAGACGAATCGGGCGGTGTGAGTGATGAATTTAGAGAAGCTTTGCCAGCCGTAAACCAACGTCCGATCTATGGGTAGTGAATACGGGTCTCTCCTGCACCAAGCTACGTCGTGAATGGATCCTACGATCGTGCTGAGCACCTCTTCAGAGCACTCTGGGCCATAGTTATCGAGAAGATCCCAGGTGCCGTAAACCGAACCCTGCCATCCCCCTTCTCGGGTCTCGTAGGCTAGCCCCTCATTTGCAGCATCCCCCCACTCTAATGAGAGGCTGGTGACAATGTGCTCGATCACGTCATTCATGTCAGCAACGCGGCGGTTCTTGTCACAATAGCTGCATGTCCCTTTGGTCGAGTTTGCCCTGATGAAGCTTATAAGACCGTCGTCATCGACGCAGCGGGCGCAAACGTATGTGTCATCCATACGCGAGAAACCTCTCTCCATGTCCTCTTCCATCATTCTCTTGACACCGCCCATGCTTTTAAATCTCCTTATGTTTCTCTTGATTCCGTTACAGGTTTTCGTGGTGCGATAAATCAGCGATGTTTCTCATATGCTTGCCCTCGAGGTCCGTTTTGGGTCGATAGCGGAACTTCTGAGGGTCCGTTTTTGGCAGAAAGCTGCCGTTCCCAAGAACCTAGCTTGAATGCCACTATGACTATGAGTCAAAGCAGCTCATAGCAAAAAACGGCAAGCATATTAGCCAATCTCCACAATCAACTCGTACTCATTGCCTCCAACTCGATGCTAAAAGCAGGCAGATTGCGGAAGCGATTCAAAAAATTGCGGAAGCGATTGCCCAAATCCCAGGCAATAAAAAACCCCGTAGACGTTAATCTACGGGGTTTTCAAGGGTGGAGGCCGAGGTCGGAATCGAACCGGCGTAGGCGGATTTGCAATCCGCTGCATAACCATTTTGCTACTCGGCCCCAAATGCCCAATGCCTGAAACACAACACTGGACACGTACAAACTGGAACGGCTAACGAGATCAACTTCACCTCGTAACTCTTTGATTTCTAAAGAGTTTTTCCGTTTCCTCGCTGAGGAATGGTCGCAATTATGGACGTGTTTTCCATTCCTGGCAACTCCTATTCGAGATTTTTTCTGCCGGGCTGTTTCTACAGGTTTCCGGGCTGAACCAATCCGTCAGGCGAACAGCCTGGTGTTCGCCAACGAGGCGGGATGATTGCACAAACCCATCCAGATAGCTGCCCCCTTCTGTGTTTGCCCACCTACCCGATCGGGTTATGGCGTGGGCCGGGGCGCTCGCGGACAGTTACGCCAACGGCTCGCCCCGGGCTCCTTCCATCACGTTCAAGGCGGAATTGAAGTATGCGTACAGCTTTCCCTGCGATGTTTGGCGTGGTTCTGGCACTGACGGCGGCTTGGGCACAGGCCGGTGAGCCTGGAGACAAGACCCTGCGCCTGTACAACTGGTCGGACTATATCGGCGAGAACACCCTCGCCGGGTTCGAGAAGGCCACCGGGATCAAGGTGATCTACGACACCTTCGATTCCTATGAAACCGTCCAGGGCAAGCTGCTGCCGGGGCGCTCCGGCTACGACCTGGTGGTGCTCAACGCGGCCCTGGTGCCGCCCTTGATCAAGGCGCGGGTGTTCCAGCCGCTGAACAAGGCCTTGCTGCCCAGTTGGCAGAATCTCGACCCGCAGGTGCTCAAGAGCCTGGAAAGCTACGACCCGGGTGTGCAGTACTCGGCGCCCTATACCTGGGGCAGCAATGGCGTGACCTATAACGTCGACAAGGTCCGCGAGCGCATGCCGGACGCGCCCATCGGTTCTCTGGCCATGCTCTTCGATCCCAAGGTGGTGTCGCGCTTCGCCGATTGCGGGGTGACGCTGCAGGATTCGCCCACCGACATTCTGCCGCTGGTGCTGGCTTACCTGGGGCGCAATCCCAACAGCGCCGCCCCCGAGGATTTGAAAGCGGCGCAGGATGCCTTGATGGCGGTGCGCCCCTATATCCGCAAGTTCGACTCCACCAGCTACCTCAATGGCCTGGCCAATGGCGACCTGTGCGTCAGCGCCACCTGGTCCGGCGACTACGCCACGGCCCAGGCCAGGGCCAACGAGGCCGGGGCACCGGTCAAGCTCGACTATTTCATTCCCAGGGAAGGCTCGCTGATCTGGTTCGACGATTTCTACATCCCCGCCGACGCGCCGAACGTGGCCAGCGCCCATGCCTTTATCCAGTACCTGCTGCAACCTAAGGTAATGGCCGAGGTCAGCGACTACATCCGCTACGCCAACGCCAACCTCAAGTCCACGCCACTGTTGAGCGCCGAGGTGCGGGACAACCCGGCGATCTACCCCGATGCCCAGACCCGCGAGCGGCTGTTCACCCAGAAGATCCAGACGCCCGCCAGCACCCGGCTGATCACCCGTACCTGGAACATGGTGAAGATCGGCAAGTGAGCCCCCCCCGAACCCACAGACTTTCCACCCCATATTGCTACCTGAGGTGAAGCCCATGGCTATCCAACCCGACGCCTTCTTCCAGCAGTTCGACGATTCGAAACTGGTGGCCGCCGACAAGGCACACTACATGCACGGCTTCCATATGTTCGACGAACACCGCGAGCAGGGGTCGTTGAATATCGCTGCCGGCGACGGCGCCTACATCTATGACACCGCCGGCACCCGCTACCTGGATGCCGTAGGCGGCATGTGGTGCACCAACATCGGCCTGGGCCGCGAGGAAATGGCCGAAGCCATCGCCGACCAGGTGCGGCAACTGGCCTACTCCAACCCGTTCTGCGACATGGCCAATGTCAGCGCCATCGAGCTTTGCCAAAAGCTGGCAAGCCTGGCCCCAGGGGACCTGAACCACGTGTTCCTGACCACCGGCGGCTCCACCGCGGTGGACACCGCCTACCGCCTGGTGCAGTTCTATCAGAACAGTCGCGGCAAGCATGAGAAGAAGCACGTGATCTCGCGGCACAACGCGTACCACGGCTCCACCTTCCTGACCATGTCCATCGGTAACAAGGCCGCTGACCGCGCGCCTGAATTCGACTTCATGAGCGACCTGTTTCACCACATCTCCTGCCCCAACTACTACCGGGCGCCGGCCGGCATGAGTGAAGCGGACTTCCTCGAGTTCCTGGTAGCGGAATTCGAAGACAAGATCCTCACCCTGGGCCCGGACAAGGTGGCGGCGTTCTTCGCCGAACCCATCATGGGCTCCGGTGGGGTAATCATTCCTCCCGAGGGTTATCACCGGCGCATGTGGGAAATCTGCCAGCGCTACGACCTGCTGTATGTCGCCGACGAAGTGGTGACCTCCTTCGGCCGCCTGGGTGCTTTCTTCGCCTCCGAGGAAGTGTTCGGCATGCAGCCGGACATCATCACCACTGCCAAGGGCCTGACCTCGGGCTACCTGCCCCTGGGCGCGTGCATTTTCTCCGAGCGCATCTGGCAGGTCATCGGCGAGCCGGGCAAGGGTCGCTGCTTCACCCACGGTTTCACCTATAGCGGGCACCCGGTGAGTTGCGTCGCGGCGTTGAAGAACATCGAGATCATCGAGCGGGAAAACCTGCTGGCCCATGTCGAAGAGGTCGGCGTCTATATGGAGCAGCGCCTGCAGACCCTGGCCGAACTGCCCCTGGTGGGCAGCGTGCGCTGCAAGCGGCTGATGGCCTGCGTCGAATTCGTCGCCGACAAGCGCACCAAGGCGCTGCTGCCCGACGGGCTGAACATCGCCGAGCGCATCCATCTGCGGGCCCAGGCCAAAGGCTTGTTGGTGCGCCCCATCGGCCATCTCAATGTGATGTCGCCCCCCTTGATCATCACTCGCCAGCAGATCGACGAAATAGTCGCCACCTTGCGCGACTGCATCCTCGAAGCCGCCGCCGAACTGCGCCAGAACGGCCAGTACCTGGGCCAATGACCCCTAGCCGCTGGCAGCGCGAATATCGGCCCGGGGTCTTACCGGGCCTGCGCCCGACCGTTAGACTGCCGGGCATGAGCGCACCAGCAAACACTTCTACCGCCCCCCTCAGCCTCCCTGCCCTGCAGGCCTGGCACGCCTGCCTGGCCCAGGCCTTCGGCAGCGTGGACGATGGCACTTTCCTGCAGCACCTGGCGACGGCGCTGAACGCCCTGACGCCCATCGAATCGATGATGATCAGCCTGGAACGCAAGGGCCTGCCACCGCAATTGCTGCATGAACGGGGCATAGTCGGCGCCTACCGCGACGAGATCATCAACCGCTACTTTTCCCGCGGTTATCTGCTGGATCCGTTCTGCCTGGCGGTGGAAAACGGCCTGGCCGAAGGTTTCTATCACCTGTCGGAAATCGCCCCGGACGACTTCTTCAGCAGCGAGTACTACAAGACCTACTACCTCAAGACCGGGGGCGCGGAAGACAGTTACTACATCGTCGACCTCGATCCCCAGAGCAAGATTTCCCTGTGCATGTTCCAGGGCCTGAGCGGTGAGCGCTTCGCCAGCGAACCCCTGGCGCTGCTGCGGGCGGTGGAACCGCTGGTGCGCGAGCTGATCCGCCGTTTCGGCGGTAGCGGCCTGCAACCGCTGTTGCACCAGGCCAGTCAGGACGCGCTGCCCGCCCCGGCACCGGCCAACTTCAACCAGCAGATCGAAGCGGCGTTCATGAGCTTTGGCCAGCCACTGCTGACGGTTCGCGAGCGCGAAATTGCCCACCTGATCCTGCGGGGGCACTCGGTAAAATCCACGGCCAAGGTGCTGGAGATTTCCCCGGAAACCGTGCGCATGCACCGCAAGAACCTCTACACCAAGCTGACCATCAACTCCCAGGCCGAGCTGTTCGCGCTATTCATCGACTGGCTGACCCAGCCCGCACCCACCAGCCAAAGCCCCCTGTAGGAGCGAGCGTGCTCGCG
>NZ_VYKE01000668.1:0-234 GCF_032424515.1 Pseudomonas sp. JV245A | reverse complement strand
ACGGTGTATCGCCAGGGCCTGGAAGTTAAGCTGCCGGCCGCCGCCAGCGGCAAGGTCAAGCTGGGCTGGCAAGGCTGCGCCGACGCCGGCCTGTGCTACCCGCCACAAACCCTGGAAGTGGACCTGGGCGGTGCGCCCGCAGTGGCCGCCAGCAACGTCGCGACCACCAGCAATGGCTCGGCCCAGGACCAGGTGCTGGCCAATGACCTGCAACACAAATCCTGGGGCCTGGGC
>NZ_VYKE01000667.1:0-235 GCF_032424515.1 Pseudomonas sp. JV245A | reverse complement strand
GCTTTCAGTTGCCACCGCTGCGCGAGCGCAGCGACCGGCTGGCGCTGATCACCCGGATTGTCGAAGAGGAATCCAAGCGCTGCGGTGCGCCGGTGCAACTGGGCAATGCGGCGCTGGAATGCCTGCTGGGCTACC
Organism: Pseudomonas sp. JV245A; assembly: GCF_032424515.1. Classification (NCBI taxonomy): domain Bacteria; kingdom Pseudomonadati; phylum Pseudomonadota; class Gammaproteobacteria; order Pseudomonadales; family Pseudomonadaceae; genus Pseudomonas; species Pseudomonas sp. JV245A. Next base: position 100 of record NZ_VYKE01000667.1, on the reverse strand, counting down.
GCTGGCCGGGCAACGTGCGGCAATTGCGCCACGTGCTGCGCTACGCCTGCGCGGTGTGCGAAGGACCGCTGATCCAACTGCATGATTTGCCCGAGCAACT
>NZ_VYKE01000666.1:0-237 GCF_032424515.1 Pseudomonas sp. JV245A | reverse complement strand
GCGAGAAGCAGCGCGGCCAGCAGGCCCAGCCGCTGATCAAGGACGGGGTGATGTACATGACCGGTTCCTACTCGCGGGTGTTCGCGGTGGACGCGCGCACCGGCAAGAAGCTCTGGCAGTACGACGCGCGCCTGCCGGACGACATCCGCCCGTGCTGCGACGTGATCAACCGCGGCGTGGCGCTGTACGGCGACCTGGTGTTCTTCGGCACCCTGGACGCCAAGCTGGTGGCCCTGA
>NZ_VYKE01000665.1:0-237 GCF_032424515.1 Pseudomonas sp. JV245A | reverse complement strand
ACGAGAAGCAGCGCGGCCAGGAATCCCAGGCCATCGTCCGCGACGGCGTGGTCTACGTCACCGGTTCCTACTCCCGGGTGTTCGCCCTGGACGCCAAGACCGGCAAGCGCCTGTGGACCTACAACCACCGCCTGCCGGACAACATTCGCCCGTGCTGCGACGTGGTCAACCGCGGCGCGGCGATCTACGGCGACAAGATCTACTTCGGCACCCTCGACGCCCGGGTCATCGCCCTGG
>NZ_VYKE01000664.1:0-238 GCF_032424515.1 Pseudomonas sp. JV245A | reverse complement strand
AGCCCTGGAGCTGGATGGCCAGCTGCATGCACGCCTGAGCGCCGAGCGCCTGGACGCACTGCTCGACAGCTGCCGGGAGGACGCGTGATGCCCAGCCTCTACCTGCCCTGTGATTCCCTGGCCCGCGCCGTGGGCGCCGATGAAGTGGCCAAGGCCATCGCCACCCAGGCCGAACAGCGCCAGCTGCCGCTGCAACTGCAACGCACCAGCTCCCGTGGCCTGTACTGGCTGGAGCCGC
>NZ_VYKE01000663.1:0-240 GCF_032424515.1 Pseudomonas sp. JV245A | reverse complement strand
CTGGGCCAGGGCATCAATGTCATGCTGCAACGCCTGGACGGCGGCGTGCAGCGCCTGTCGCAGTTCTCCGACGACCTGGCCCACGAGTTGCGCTCGCCCATCAGCAACCTGATGGGCAAGGCCCAGGTGACCCTGTCCCGGGAACGCCCGCCAGAGGAGTACAAGGCGGTGCTGGAGGCCAGTATCGAAGAGCTGGAGCGGGTCACGCGGATCGTCGCCGACATGCTGTTCCTGGCCCAG
>NZ_VYKE01000662.1:0-242 GCF_032424515.1 Pseudomonas sp. JV245A | reverse complement strand
TCATCGATGCCGCCTCCGGATTCGCTGTGGCGGCTGAAGGCAAAGCCCTTGGCCGTGGCTCGCCAGGTGATCGGCCGACCATCGGCGCGGGCTTCGGCCTGGGCCACTTGCAGCAGTTGCGCCAGGCGCTCGGCGTCCTTGCGCAGCAGTTGCAGCGGGTCGGGCTTGATGCTCAGGCCCACGGCCGCGCTGGCAATGCCGATGATCACCAGTACCACCATCAGCTCGATCAGGGTGAAGCC
>NZ_VYKE01000661.1:0-242 GCF_032424515.1 Pseudomonas sp. JV245A | reverse complement strand
AGGGCCGGCATCAGCAGAGCGGCGCTGACTTGGAACAGGGTCATGAAGGCCAGCAGCGAACCGCTCTGGCTGGCGCTCCAGCCCATCTGCAGGTAGTAGGCCGGCAGCCAGGCGACCATGCTCATGTAGCCGCAGTTCACCAGGCCGAAATACAACGCCAGCAGCCAGGCGCGGCGGTTGTTCCAGAGCCCGGCCAGGGGAGCCGGGCTGCCGTTGCGGCGGCCGCCCCCCAGGGGCAGGCA
>NZ_VYKE01000660.1:0-243 GCF_032424515.1 Pseudomonas sp. JV245A | reverse complement strand
GCTGGTGCTGCAGGCCACCACAAGCTTCGCCGACTGCCCGCCGCTGGATGTGATCTGCATCCCCGGCGGTACCGGGGTCGGGGCGCTGATGGAAGACCCGCAGGCCCTGGCGTTCATCCGCCAGCAGGCCGCCCGGGCGCGCTACGTGACCTCGGTGTGCACCGGCTCCTTGGTGCTCGGCGCCGCGGGCCTGCTCCAGGGCAAGCGCGCCACCACCCACTGGGCCTACCACGAACTGCTGGC
>NZ_VYKE01000659.1:0-243 GCF_032424515.1 Pseudomonas sp. JV245A | reverse complement strand
GGTGGACGTGCGCCATTCCGAGGTCAGTACCCAGGCGGTGATGGCCGAGTTCATGGCCGCCGGGCACTTCCAGCGGCATATCCGGCGCATGCGCCGGGCGGCCCTGAGCCGGCGCAACACCTTGCTGGCGGCCTGGCCGCAGGCGATCGGCGGCGTCGGGCCACTGCCCGGCGTGGCGGCGGGGCTGCACCTGACGGTGCGGGTCGACAGCCTGGCGCGGGAACAGGAACTGCTGGCCCAGGC
>NZ_VYKE01000066.1:0-31170 GCF_032424515.1 Pseudomonas sp. JV245A | reverse complement strand
TCGCAGCCTGCGGCAGCGGCTACAGAAACGCCCTCGACCAGCCGCCATGAAAAACGCCCCGGGCCTTGCGGCCAGGGGCGTTTTTCATTTCAGCGCGAGGCTCAGCGGTTGCGGGTCAGCAGCGCCGGCTTTTCGCCCCGTGGACGGCTTGGCAACTGATCCAGCTGCTCAGGCGTCGGGAAACGATCGGCCTTGGATTCCTTGTGCATGATCTTCGGCTGGTTGCCCCGAGGATTCTGCACGGCCGGTTCCTGGCGTGGCTGATCGTCACGGTTCGGGCGGCGATTGCGCGGCTCGTCGCGACGGCCCTGGCTGTCACGAGGGGCGCCGTTGCGCGGGCCGCCACTGCGCTTGGCCGGCGCGGTGCCGGTGGTGCTGCCGTTGCTGTTGCGCGGGTTGCCGGAACGACCCTGGCCACCACCGGCACCGCCGCGTGGCGGATTGCCAGCGCCCGCACCCTGGGCCGGAGCCCCTGGGCGGCGGCCGCGGCCCTGGTTGTTCTTGTTCTGGTACGGGCTGACGTAATCAGCGCGGTTACCGAAGTTGTCCACGTCGTCGTCGAGGAACTCGTCCGGTGCGCGATCGGCACGGGGCGTCGGTTGACGCTGTTCGCGGGCCGGGGTGCCTTCACGAGGCTTCTGCTCGCGGGCCGGGCGTTCGCCACGGGCGGGTTTTTCCTTGCCACCCTTGTCCTTGCCCTTGTCCTTGCGACCGCCACCACCGCCACCGCCGTTCGGGCCATCGCCGCGTGGGCCACGGGGATTGCGCGGGTTGCGCACATCCGGACGCTCGCGCACTTCCGGCTTCTCGGCTTCCACTGCGCTGGCATCGAAGCCCATCAGGTCACCGTCGGCGATCTTCTGCTTGGTCATGCGCTCGATGCTTTTCAGCAGTTTCTCTTCGTCCGGAGCCACCAGGGAGATGGCTTCGCCGGAGCGACCGGCACGGCCGGTACGGCCAATACGGTGCACGTAGTCTTCGTCGACGTTAGGCAGCTCGAAGTTGACCACGTGAGGCAGTTGGTCGATATCCAGGCCGCGGGCGGCGATATCGGTGGCGACCAGGATCCGCACTTCGCCGGCCTTGAAGTCGGCCAGCGCTTTGGTACGGGCGTTCTGGCTCTTGTTGCCGTGGATCGCCACAGCGCTCAGGCCGTGCTTGTCCAGGTACTCGGCCAGGCGGTTGGCGCCGTGCTTGGTCCGGGTGAACACCAGGACCTGTTCCCAGGCGCCGGCGGTGATCAGGTGCGCCAGCAGGGCACGCTTGTGGCTGGCCGGCAGGCGGAAGACCCGCTGCTCGATACGCTCCACCGTGGTGTTCGGCGGGGTCACTTCGATGCGCTCGGGGTTGTGCAGCAGCTTGCCGGCCAGGTCCGTGATGTCCTTGGAGAAGGTCGCGGAGAACAGCAGGTTCTGGCGCTTGGCCGGCAGGCGGGCGAGGACTTTCTTGACGTCATGGACGAAGCCCATGTCGAGCATGCGGTCGGCTTCGTCGAGAACCAGGATTTCCACGTGGGACAGGTCGACGCTGCCCTGGCCAGCCAGGTCCAGCAGACGGCCGGGGCACGCCACCAGCACATCGACGCCACGGGCCATGGCCTGGACCTGCGGGTTCATGCCGACGCCGCCGAAGATGCAGGCGCTGACGAACTTCAGGTCGCGGGCGTACAGCTTGAAGCTGTCATGCACTTGCGCGGCCAGCTCGCGAGTGGGGGTCAGGACCAGTACGCGGGGTTGGCGCGGGCCATGACGCTGGGATTTGTCCGGATGACCGTTGGGAAACAACCGTTCCAGGATCGGAAGGGCGAAACCGCCGGTTTTACCAGTACCTGTCTGTGCCGCGACCATCAGATCGCGACCTTGCAACACGGCGGGAATGGCCCGCTGTTGCACCGGAGTAGGCTGGGTGTAGCCGGCGGCTTCGATGGCGCCGACTAAAGCCTCGGAGAGACCGAGGGAAGCAAAGGACATGAGTAATCCTGTTTTAGTGAGGGCTTGGCCCAAAGGGATAATCTTGCCGGGCGTGAATGGCGTTTAAGAGGACGCAATCCCGTCCGGTCCTGCTGGCCTGAAGGGTCATTCACCGGCGGCTCGCGCGGGCCGGTTGGCTGCGCCGTAGCGGGGTGGAGAGGCCTTGAACAGGGTCCAGCGTCCGGGCGTGAGCCTGGCGGGAGGCCGGAGTATAACAGAGCAATCAGTGTGCGCTGCTTTCCTGCTGCTCAACGGTTTTTTCTGACTCGCGGGTTGATGAAGACCTGACCGGCGGCAGAGCAGGTTCAGCACCGTACTTGGCGCTCAGTTGGGCGTAGGCCGGTTCGCGCTTGAAGCGCTTCAGTTCGGCGCCGAAGCGCTGTACCAGCAGGTCCATGCCGGCATTGCGGCGCACGGCCAGGTATTGGCTCTGGCGGCTGATGACAGTGGGGTTCTGGCTGACCTGGTCACGCAGCCCCAGGCTGTCCAGCAGGTGCTGGCCGACCCGTTTGTCGGTAATCAGCAGGTCGATCCGCCCCAGCAGCAGCTTGCCGAAATTGGCTTCGTGGGTGGGGGCCGGCTCGCGGTTGAACAGGGTCGAGTTGCTGAAATCGTCGCTGTACAGATAGCCGGGGGAAGTGCCGATGGTCAGGCCCTTGAGTTCGTTCAGGCGCTTGAACGGGTGTGGGCGCTGGTTGGCATAGAACATCACGAACTCCACGTCCGAGAGCGGCTCGTTGGGGTAGAGCAGGGTGCCGTCGCGCTGGTCGCTGTGGAAGATGTCCAGGGCGCCATCGGCCTGGCCGGTTTCCAGCATCGCCAGGCAGCGTTTCCAGGGCAGGAACTGCCACTGCACCTCTATGCCCAGGCGCTGGAAGACAATGGCGGTGGTTTCGTAGTCCAGGCCCTTGGCCGTGCCATTTTCCTCATAGACATAGGGCGCCCAGGGTTCGGTGACAATGCGCAGCTTCTCGCCATGGGCGGCAAGGCTCAGGCAAGTGCAGAGAAAGGTGGTCAGCAACCGGGCTATGACGGACATTGCTGGAGATTACGACGAGAGATCATGCAATTGCTAGAGGCAGTTCCGGACGCTCTAGCTCAAGGCTGCTGCAAACAAAAAGGCCCCGGTTTTCACCAGGGCCCGGAGCTTGGGTTGCAGCCTGTCAGCGTGGCAGCTGGAGGTTGTTCCAGATCGCCAGGCTCGGGTCGGCCTGGTTCAAGGTATAGAAGTGCAGTCCGGGTGCGCCGCCCTGGAGCAGGCGTTCGCACATGTCACTGATTACCTGTTCACCGAAGGCCTGGATGCTGGCGCTGTCATCGCCATAGGCTTCCAGCTGCTTGCGGATCCAGCGCGGAATCTCTGCGCCGCAGGCGTCGGAGAAGCGCGCCAGCTTGCTGTAGTTGGTGATGGGCATGATGCCCGGCACGATCGGGATGTTCACGCCCATCTTCTGCACGCGCTCGACGAAGTAGAAGTAGCTGTCGGCGTTGAAGAAGTACTGGGTGATCGCGCTGTCGGCACCGGCATTGGCCTTGCGCACGAAGTTGACCAGGTCTTCCTCGAAGTTGCGCGCTTGCGGGTGCATTTCCGGGTAGGCGGCGACTTCGATATGGAAGTGGCTGCCGGTTTCCTCGCGGATGAAACTCACCAGGTCATTGGCGTAGCGCAGTTCACCGCTGGCCATGCCCATGCCCGAAGGCAGGTCGCCACGCAGGGCGACAATGCGCTTGATGCCGGCTGCCTGGTACTGCTGCAGCAGGCCGCGCAGGTCGTCCTTGCTGTCGCCGACGCAGGACAGGTGCGGCGCCGCAGGGACTTTAACTTCGCTCTCCAGTTGCAGCACGGTGTTGACCGTGCGATCACGGGTCGAGCCGCCGGCACCGTAGGTGCAGGAAAAGAAATCGGGGTTGTAGCCGGCCAGCTGACGGGCAGTGGCGAGCAGTTTTTCATGCCCAGCATCGGTCTTGGTGGGGAAGAACTCGAAGCTGTAGCGACGATCTTTGGACATGGAGGGGACCTCCAGTTGCAAGTAACAGGCGGCAAGCGCCAAGAAAAAGCGGAGGTGCGCTGGTTTCTTGTGCCTGCAGCCTGCTGCTTGAAACTGCTATAGCGATTAGGGCAAGCACCAGGTCAGTTGCAGCAAGCAGAGCTTTTGGCTCTTTGCTTGCCGCTGATGACTTGCCGCCTGCAGCTGCTCTTAGTAGCGGTAGGCGTCTGGCTTGAACGGGCCTTCGACGGTTACGCCGATGTATTCAGCCTGTTGCTTGGTCAGTTGAGTGACCACGCCGCCGAAGCCGCGAACCATTTCCAGGGCCACTTCTTCGTCGAGTTTCTTCGGCAGTACTTCAACAGTCAGGCGCTCGGCTTTCTGGGCCGGCGACAGGTCGGCGTACTTCTGGCCGAACAGGAAGATCTGTGCCAGGACCTGGTTGGCGAACGAACCGTCCATGATGCGGCTTGGGTGACCGGTGGCGTTGCCCAGGTTCACCAGGCGGCCTTCGGCCAGCAGGATCAGGTAGTCGTCGTTCTGTGCATCGAAATCGCCAGGGCCGGTGCGGTGGATCTTGTGCACCTGTGGCTTCACTTCTTCCCATGCCCAGTTCTTGCGCATGAAAGCGGTGTCGATTTCGTTGTCGAAGTGGCCGATGTTGCAGACCACGGCACGCTTTTTCAGGGCCTTGAGCATGTTTGCGTCGCAAACATTGACGTTACCGGTGGTGGTCACGATCAGGTCGATCTTGCCCAGCAGGGCTTTGTCGATGCTGGCTTCGGTGCCGTGGTTGATACCGTCGATGAACGGCGAAACCAGCTCGAAACCGTCCATGCAGGCTTGCATGGCGCAGATCGGGTCCACTTCCGAAACCTTGACGATCATGCCTTCCTGACGCAGGGACTGGGCCGAGCCCTTGCCCACGTCACCGTAGCCGATGACCAGCGCTTGCTTGCCGGACAGCAGGTGGTCGGTGCCGCGCTTGATGGCGTCGTTCAGGCTGTGACGGCAGCCGTACTTGTTGTCGTTCTTGCTCTTGGTCACCGAGTCGTTGACGTTGATCGCAGGAACCTTCAGCTCGCCCTTGGCCAGCATGTCCAGCAGGCGGTGCACGCCGGTGGTGGTTTCTTCGGTCACGCCGTGAACGCGGTCCAGTACTTGTGGGTACTTGTCGTGCAGCAGCTGGGTCAGGTCGCCGCCGTCGTCGAGGATCATGTTGGCGTCCCAAGGCTTGCCATCCTTGAGGATGGTCTGCTCCAGGCACCACTCGTACTCTTCTTCGGTCTCGCCTTTCCAGGCGAACACAGGAATGCCGGCAGCGGCGATGGAGGCTGCGGCCTGGTCTTGAGTCGAGAAAATGTTGCAGGACGACCAGCGTACTTCGGCACCCAGGGCAACCAGGGTTTCGATCAGCACGGCGGTCTGGATGGTCATGTGGATGCAGCCGAGGATCTTGGCGCCCTTGAGTGGCTGTTCAGCCAGGTACTTGCGGCGCAGACCCATCAGGGCCGGCATTTCTGATTCGGCGATGATGGTTTCGCGACGACCCCAGGCAGCCAGGGAGATGTCGGCGACTTTGTAGTCGGTAAAACCTGCAGGCGTGTTTACAGCGCTCATCAAGAGCCTCCATTCGTAGTGTGCGAATGGGCGCCGTTGTGCGTTTAATGTCCATACAGGGAGCCCTGTACCAACAACGCCCCATCCGAGCCTGACAGGTCATGCCTGCTGCAGCGCCCCTCGGACAGGTGGCGGGAAAACGGTATCAAGTGCAGATGACCGTTTTGAAACGGTGGCGATTATAGCCGCCTGAGCCAGACTTCCAAAAGTGTTTATGTCACCTGGATGAAGATCGTTAATCGCGACCATAGTCGATGTTGCATAGAGCATGACTGCCCGGTCTGCCATTATGCCGGGCATCAATTGGCAGGACGGTCAGGAGTGCATATGAATTTCCACACCCGCAAGTGGGTAAAACCCGAAGACCTCAACCCCAACGGCACGCTGTTCGGCGGCAGTCTGTTGCGCTGGATCGACGAAGAAGCGGCGATCTACGCCATTGTCCAGCTGGGCAACCAGCGAGTCGTGACCAAGTACATCTCGGAAATCAACTTCGTCAGCGCCTCGCGCCAGGGCGACATCATCGAGCTGGGTATCACCGCCACCGAATTCGGTCGCACCTCGATCACCCTGACGTGCGAAGTGCGCAACAAGATCACTCGCAAATCCATTCTCACGGTGGAGAAGATGGTCTTCGTCAACCTGGGGGAAGACGGCCTGCCGGCGCCTCACGGCCGCACCGAAATCAAATACGTCAAAGACCAGTTCAAGGATGACGCTTCCGACGCCTGATGCCTTGCGCAGAAAGGAACAGCCCCGAGCCCAGCGTGTCGTAGCTAAATGACCCGCCTGGTTCAGGAGCCTTATGGACGCGCAAAAAGATGGCAAGACCCCCGGCCTCTCTGCTCAAGAGCAGCATGAGGTCGACCATAACCAGCCGCCCCGCGCGGCGGTCCTGCATGAAATCATCCGCACCCAGGGCGACCAGGAACTGGAGCGCAGTGTCGCAGCCCTCTGGTGGTCGGCCCTGGCTGCCGGCCTGACTATGGGCCTGTCGCTGATGGGCATGGGCCTGCTCAACTCCCGCCTGCCCGACGGCGAGGCCTTCAAGGTCATTGCCAGCTTTGGCTATTGCGCGGGTTTTCTGGCGGTGATTCTGGCGCGCCAGCAACTGTTTACGGAAAACACCCTGACTGCCGTGCTGCCGGTGATGAGCAAGCCGAGCCTGAACAACTTCGGGCGCTTGCTGCGCTTGTGGGGCGTGGTGCTGGTGGGCAACCTGTGCGGCACCCTGCTGGTGGCCTATGTGATGCTGCACTTGCCGATTTTCGACGGCAAGACCGATCAGGCCTTTCTGGAAATCGGCCGCAAGGTCATGGAGAACGACAGAGCGCAGATGTTCGCCAAGGGCATCATCTCCGGCTGGATGATTGCCACCATGGTCTGGATGATCCCGTCCATGGAGAGCGCCAAGCTGTGGATCATCATCCTGATCACCTACCTGATGGCGCTGGGGGATTTCACTCACATCGTGGTGGGCTCGGCGGAAGTGTCCTACCTGGTATTTGCCGGCGAGTTGCCGTGGCGGGATTTCTGGATGGTGTTCGCCGGGCCGACCCTGGCCGGGAATATCATTGGAGGCAGTTTCATCTTCGCCCTGATCAGCCATGCCCAGGTGCGTAGTGAAAGTGGCAAGCCGAACAGGAACGCGGACCGGGCACCGGCGCCCGATCCGCGGCAGATCAAGAAATGATCAGTGGGCCTCGGCCTTGGCCGCCGGGGCATCCTGGGTGACATGGCGCACCAGTTTGCCGATGGTCAGACCCTGCAGCAGGATCGACGACAACACCACGATGTAGGTGATGCTCAGCACCAGGTCACGCTCCGGCCCCAGGGGCAGGGCCAGCGCCAGCGCCACCGAGACGCCACCGCGCAAGCCGCCCCAGGTCAGCACGCGGATAGTGCCCCGGGGCACGCTGCGCCAGCGCCGCAACAGGAGGATTGCCGGGGCCACGGTGAGCACGCGAGAGAGCACGATGGCCACGGCCAGCAGGCTGGCGGCCGCCAGGTGCAGCCAGTTGAACGGCAGCAGCAACAGCTCCAGGCCGATCAGGGCGAACAGCAGGGCATTGAGCATGTCGTCGAGCAACTCCCAGAAACCGTCCAGGTAGCGCCGGGTCATGTCGTTCATCGCCAGGTTGCGTCCCAGGTTGCCGATGATCAGGCCGGCCACCACCATGGCAATCGGCGCCGAGACGTGCAGCTCGCTGGCCATCGCCGAACCACCGATGACCAGGGCCAGGGTCAGCATCACTTCGATCTGGTGCTGCTCGATGCTCTTGATCATCAGATACACCAGGTAGCCGATCAGCCCGCCGAACAGTACGCCGCCAATGGCCTCATGCACGAACAGCCAGGCCGTGGCAGCCACGGTCGGGGTTTCCCCCAGTTGAGCGATGCCCAGCAGCACGGTGAACACCACTACCGCGGTGCCGTCGTTGAACAGCGATTCGCCGACGATGGTGGTCTTCAGCGGCTTGGAAGCGTTGGCGGTACGCAGCACACCCAGCACGGCAATCGGGTCGGTGGGGGAAATCAGCGCGCCGAACAGCAGGCAGTAGAGAAAGCTCACGTGCCAGCCGAACAGGCCGAAGATCCAGTAGGCCAGGCTGCCGATGACGAAGGTGGCGATCAGCACGCCGACCGTGGCCAGCAGGCCGATGGGCCAGCGGTAGCTGCGCAGGTCGTTGAGGTTGACGTGCAGGGCGCCGGCGAACAGCAGGAACGACAGCATCCAGTTCATCAGCAGATCGCCGAAGTCGATCTTGCCAATCAATTCTTCCACATGTTCTTCCAGGCCGGGGTAGCCCAGGTAGCTCAGGCCTTGCAGCAGCAGCGAGAACAGCAGGGCGGTGACCATCACGCCGATGGTCGGTGGCAAGCCGATAAAGCGGAAGTTGACGTAGGTGAGCAGCGTCGTCAGGCAGATAAAGGCAGCGACAAGTTCAAGCATCCGGACTCCTTTGGATGATTACAGAAAAAGCGACCTGAATGCTTTCAGGCTAAGGGTTTGATGTACCGGCGTCGGCGAGGGACACAGTTTTCGCCATCGTCGCCTGACCGCAGCCATTGACCACAGCCTCGACCCGACGTTGCAGGCACTTGGGGAAAAGTACCTCTAACATGCCCATGTTGCCGAATTGGCTGCTGGCACTGCCAAATGCGCCGGTAGCCCGTGCAAGCAGGGCCGCAGGCATGCGAGGATTCCCGGCTTCTGCCCGGATGTGCGGTATCCGGCTTTTTCAGGCAACCAGGGAGTGCAAGGTGCTGGCGACAAGTCTGGTTTTGGTGGCGGCGTTGTTGCACGCAGCCTGGAACACCCTGATCAAGTTCAGTGGCGAGCGCTTGCTGGTGGTGGCCTGCATGGACACCGTGGCCCTGCTGTTCGTGGCCATCATGCTGTTTTTTCTCGAATCCCCACCACTGGAGATCTGGCCCTGGATCATCGCCTCGGCGGCATTCGAGCTCTTGTATCGATATCTGCTGATCCAGGCCTATCGCGTGGGGGATCTCGGGCTGGTGTACCCGTTGATGCGCGGACTTTCTCCATTGGTGGTGCTGGCGTTGACCCTGGTCTTCGCCGGCGAGGCGCTGAGCACTCAGCAGGTCCTGGGCATTCTGCTGATTCCCTTCGGCATGCTCTGCCTGCTCTGGCAGGGCGGCGGTGGGGCGCGGTTGCCCTGGTCGATGCTGCCGGTGGTGGCGCTGATCGGCCTGTGCATCGGTTGCTACACCTATATTGACGGCCAGGCGCTGCGCCGCTGGTCGCACCCGCTGGATTATCTGACCTGGGTCACGCTGCTCAGCGCCTGGCCCTTTCCGCTGGTGGCGGTGGTCTGGAAGCGCCCGGCCTTTGCCCTGTTCTGGCGCGAGCAGTGGCGCCTGGGGCTGAGCGTCGGGTTTTGCGTGTTGTTCAGCTACGCTCTGGTGCTTTGGGCCATGCAACTGGGATCGATCGCCGAAGCGGCTGCGTTGCGTGAAATCAGTGTGATCCTGGTGGTGCTGTTCGGCATGCGCTACCTGAAAGAACCTTTCGGCCGGCCACGGCTCTTAGCCTGTGGACTGGTGCTGATTGGCATGTTGGTGATGAAGTTCTGAAGGCTCCCTAAAAACTCTAAAAAAGGATTTGCTCCATGACTGTCGCTTTCTGGTGTGTGTTGATTGCAATCATCCTGCCCTATCTCTGTACTGCCATCGCCAAGGGCGCCGGCAAATACGGGCTTCGCTACAACCATGACCCACGGGCGTTCCTGAGTACTCTGGAGGGGTTGCCCAAGCGTGCCCACAACGCGCAGCTCAATGGTTTCGAGGTGACCCCGGCATTCGCTGCGGCGGTGATCATCGCCCATGTGGCAGGTAACGCCGAGCTGGTGACGATCAACGTGCTGGCGGTGCTGTTTATCACCAGCCGCCTGCTGTACATGATCTGCTACCTGGCGGACTGGGCGATCCTGCGGTCCCTGGTGTGGTTCGTGGGCATGGGCCTGATCGCCAGTTTCTTCTTCGTTTCAGTCTGAGACACCCTTTTGCAGGAGCCGGCAAGCCGGCTCCCGCAGGGGCTCAAGGGGCGTCGGGCACTTCCGGCACCTTGGGCAGCGCTACGCCCTTGGGCCAGAGCATCCAGATCTGGCCCTGCTGCTTCATGTCTCCGGCCAGCTGCCCCGCGGCATCGCCCGTGCCCCAGAACAGATCGGCGCGCACCTCACCGGTGATTGCGCCGCCCGTGTCCTGGGCGGCTACCGGCCGTACCAGGCTGCTGCCATCCGGGCGGGTGGTGGACAACCACAGCAGGCTGCCCAGCGGGATCACCTTGCGGTCCACGGCCACGCTATAGCCTGACGTCAGCGGTACGTTCAACGAGCCCCGCGGGCCTTCATTGCTATCCGGGTTGCGGTTGAAGAACACGTAGCTGGGGTTGCTGCCCAGCAGCTCGGGAATCCGTGCCGGGTGGGCCTTGGCCCAGGCGGCAATGGTGCCCATGGTCACGTCCTCTTTCTTCAGCTCGCCCTGGTCCACCAGCCAGCGGCCGATGGGACGGTAGGGGTGGCCGTTCTGGTCGGCATAGCCGATCCGCAATTGGCGCCCGTCATCCAGCTGGATTCGCCCGGACCCCTGGATCTGCAGGAATTGCAGGTCCATGGGGTCGGTCAGCCAGGCAATCACCGGGGCCTTGGTTCCCTTGCTTTCGATGGTCGCCGCATCGTCATAGGGCTTGAGTACCCGGCCTTCGAGCCGGCCACGCAGGCGCTTGCCCTTGAGCTCCGGGTAGAGGCTGTCCAGGGCGACGATGATCATGTCCTCCGGCACGCCGTATACCGGCACATTGGCCACCTGGGTCTGGGTCAGGCTGCCGGGATAGACCGGTTCGTAGTAGCCGGTGATCAGGCCGGTACTGCTGCCGCTGCCCGAGCGCAGGCCGTAGACCTGCAGGTGCTCCTTGAGAAAGCCGCGGATGGCCTCGGGGGTTTGCGGCACCGTCGCGGCTGCGGCGCAGGTGGCGCCCCACACCGGGTCGGCCTTGAGGCGGGTGCAGGCGCTGCGCCAGGAGCCGAAACCGGCCAGCAGGTCGTTGTCGGCGACGCTGGGCAGGGCGTCCCAGGTGGCGCTGTTGTAGGTGGCCAGGGCGTGGGTGGGGGCTGGCTTGGTATTGTCGCCGCCGTTGCAGCCAGCGAGCAGCGCCAGGGCCGGCAGGGCCCAGAGCAGATGGCGAGGCCAGCGGAGCGGGCTCGGGTTCATGCTGTATTTCCTTGAGAGGCTGCCCGCCGCATTGGTGATGGGGGACAACCCATATTATTAATAGGGCTATTGGTCTTTGTCGGGGAGGCGAGGATACTGGCCGCCGTTTCCGTGACCAGACCTGAAGCCACCATGACGCTAAAAAGACTTACTGTTGTATTGCTGGCCTGCCTGACGCTTTCCGCCTGTGGCGGTGTCGATCCCAATTCTCCCCTGGGCCAGCGCAAGGCGATCTTCAAGCAGATGCTCAAGACCGGCGAGGACCTGGGGGGCATGCTGCGTGGGCGGATTCCTTTCGACGGCGCGCGCTTTGCCGAAGGCGCGGTGAAACTCGACAGCCTGTCCCATGAGCCGTGGAAGCACTTCCCCGAGGTCAAGGAAGAGGATCACAGCAGCGCCACCGATGACGTCTGGCGCAAGCAGGCGCGTTTCCAGGAGTTGGCCCGCACCCTGGAAGCCGCCACCGGTGAGCTGGTGACGATCAGCCAGGTCCAGCCCTACAAGGCCAGCAATCTGGGGCCGGCGGTGCAGAAGGTCGAGGATGCTTGCAGCGCCTGCCACAAAGAGTTTCGCAATCACTGATTGGCGGCTCTGCTGAGCAGGGCCGCGGCATCAGGTTGCTTACTTGTCCAGTTCGTCCAGGGCTTGCTGCAGTTCCTTGCGGGACTCGGCAAGCTTGTCCTTGCGCTTGTTGATCTTCTCCGAGTCACCTTTCTTCATGGCTTTTTCCAGGTCGGCCTGGCGCCGGCTGACCTCATGCTTGGCCTCAAGCACTTTGTTTTCCCGCTCTTTCTTCAGCGAGGCGTCGGTGCAGTGGGCGGTCACTTCGCTCAGGGCGCGCTCCAGGCCGGCCTGCTGATTGCTGTTGCCGTGGGCCTTGGCCTGTTCTATCTGGTTCATGATGGCCTGGCGCTTGGCGGCGCAGCCGGTCAACTCGGGGGCCTGCTCGGCGGCCAGCAGTGGCGCGCTCATCAGGCTGCAGAGGGTCAGGGTGGCGAGCGATGGAAAAAGTTTCATTGAAGGCTCCAGGTGAAAAAGATCAAGAAATAACCAATAAAAATACTGACTGTTGTACCGGGAATGGGCTGTTGGAGCGTATTCCGGCTTGGGTGGTTCCACGTGCCATCGGGCTAAAAACCTTCGATACCGGCGCTGTTCAGGGCGCCTTGCAAGGCCAGGACCTCTGGAGCGCGAAAAAACGCCACCAGTTGTGCGGCCCGCTCCGCTCCGATACCGGCTTCATTCTGCCAGTCCAGGCTGCTTTTCATGGCCAGGGCCTGCCATGGCCCGCTCAGGTCGGCCGAGCCACTGGGCGGGATGCCGAGGGCTTTGAGCCAGCGAGGGAAGGGCTGTTGCCTGGCGTTGTGCAGGCTCTCGAGCAAACGCTTGCTGCTGCGATCACCAAAGCCGGCAATGTTAGCAAGCTCTGCCTGATCCAGGGTCAGCCAATCCAGCAGGCCTTTGATACGGCCTGTTTCAACCAGCCGGGCCCAGGTCCGGCTGCCGATATTCTGCAGGTTCAGGCCTTGTTTGCTGCTGAGCCAGGTCAGTCGGGCCAGAAATTGTTCCTCGCAGCCGGGTGATGGCTGCCAGCAACTCAGGAAGTGAAAGTCGGCTTCTCGCGGGGGCTGGATGCTCTGGCGCAGGGTGCTTCTGAGTACCACTTCATCCAGGCGCGGGATGCTCAACCCGGCGAGACTGATGGCTACCTGATCGCCGGGAACGATATCCAGGGATCGCCAGCGTTGCAGTGAGCCGAGACTGACACGGCGGATCTGCCGGTCGTCCAGGGTCACCGGCTCGATCTCCAGCAGGGGAGTGATGCGCCCCGTGCGGCCGATACGAAAATCGACTTGACGAACGCTGGCCAGCACCTGGGCGTAGGGGTACTTCCAGGCGGCAATCCAGTATGGGGCCCTGGCCTGCCAGCGTTCGGCGGCGGGACGCCGGCTTTGCCGCAGGATGATGCCGTCACTGGCAAAGGGCAGTGGCGAGCGATACCAGCGGGCCCGCCACTGTTGTGCATCGGCGAAGCCGCCTACGGGCCGGCTGTACTCGCGGGGTTCGGCAAAACCCAGGCCTGCCAGTTGTTCCAGGCGTTCGCTCAATGTAGCCGGGCCCTGGGGCCAGTCCCAGACAAACAGCCCGATCTGCGCGGCCTCCGCCGCTGTCAGCTGTTTGCGAGCCATCCAGCCTGCCACCCGGTTGCGCGCCTTGAGGCTGCCGGAGCGAGCCTGGACATGCTGCTCCAGGCGCAGATAGAGCTCTCCTTGCAGCAACAGGTCGACGGGCCGTGGCAGTCGTTTGGGTATGGCCTCGATTTGCCAGGCTGCACGGGTCCAGTCATGGCCATGCACGCCGTCGCCACGGCTGAGTGCTTGCTGGAACTGCCCCCGGTGGTAGATCAGGGTCACCGCTACGCCGTCGACCTTGGGTTGCGCCCAGATGTCGTCGCGGCCCTTGAGCCACCCCGTCACGGCATTGGCATCGGCGAGTTTTTCCACTCCTGTGTGGGGGATGGGGTGGCGGATGCTGCCCCCGGCGCCGAGCAGGGGCTGGTCCGTTGCCCGGGGAGCCTGGGGGAAGCACTGGCGCCAGGTGAGCAGGCGCTGGCGGGCCTGATCGTAGAGCTCATCCGCCACCAGTGATCGGCCGTCACGGTAATAGCTGCTATCCCAGCGCTGCAGTTGCTGCTGCAGGGCGGTGATTTCATCGGTGGCACGGGGAACCGGCCAGTCGGGGCAGGCGGCCTGGGCGAAGAATGGAGTGAGGCTCAGCAGCACAACGGCTCTTGGCAGCATGGGGAGCATCCTTGCTCTGTGGGTCATGCGCTAAAGGCTAGAGGGGATTGGCTGACGGCCGGGACGAAGGTGGTTGCGAGGTGTTTCCCCGTCAGGGAACACCTGTGTCCTTGCTCGCTCGGCCCCGTACCAGCAGCGGTTTGCGGGATGTGCAAGA
Organism: Pseudomonas sp. JV245A; assembly: GCF_032424515.1. Lineage (NCBI taxonomy): Bacteria > Pseudomonadati > Pseudomonadota > Gammaproteobacteria > Pseudomonadales > Pseudomonadaceae > Pseudomonas > Pseudomonas sp. JV245A. The sequence continues at coordinate 16,898 of NZ_VYKE01000066.1, read as the reverse complement.
AACCTCAGGCGACAAAAAAGCCCCGCCGGGCGAGCCGGGCGGGGCTTTGGATGTTGCCAGGTGAAGCTTACAGGCCGGCAGCGGCGCGCAGGGTGTCGGCGCGGTCGGTCTTTTCCCAAGTGAAGGTGGTGAAGGTGTCGTCACCCACGGTCTTGGTTTGCGGAGCCCGGCCGAAGTGACCGTAGGCAGCGGTTTCCTGGTACATCGGGTGCAGCAGGTCGAGCATGGTGGTGATTGCGTAGGGGCGCAGGTCGAACACTTCGCGTACCAGCTTGATGATCTTGTCGTCGCTGATCTTGCCGGTGCCGAAGGTGTTCAGCGAGATCGAGGTCGGTTGGGCCACGCCGATGGCGTAGGACACCTGGATCTCGCAGCGCTCGGCCAGGCCGGCGGCAACGATGTTCTTGGCCACGTAGCGACCGGCGTAAGCGGCGGAACGGTCGACCTTGGATGGATCCTTGCCGGAGAACGCGCCACCGCCGTGACGGGCCATGCCGCCGTAGCTGTCGACGATGATCTTGCGGCCGGTCAGGCCGCAGTCACCTACCGGGCCACCGATGATGAACTGGCCGGTCGGGTTGATGTGGAACTGGGTGTCCTTGCTCAGCAACTCGGCAGGCAGCACGTGCTTGACGATCAGCTCCATCACGCCTTCGCGCAGGTCGTTGTAGGACACCTCGGGGTTGTGCTGGGTCGACAGCACCACGGCATCGATACCGACCACCTTGCCGCCTTCGTAGCGGCAGGTGACCTGGGATTTGGCGTCCGGGCGCAGCCAAGGCAGCAGGCCCGATTTGCGGGCTTCGGCCTGGCGCTGGACCAGTTGGTGCGAGAAGGTGATCGGCGCCGGCATCAGCACCTCGGTTTCGTTGCTGGCGTAGCCGAACATCAGGCCCTGGTCGCCAGCGCCCTGATCTTCCGGCTTGGCGCGGTCGACGCCCTGGTTGATGTCGGGGGACTGCTTGCCAATGATGTTCATCACGCCGCAGGTAGCACCGTCGAAGCCGACGTCGGAGCTGGTGTAGCCGATATCGCAGATCACATCGCGAACGATCTGTTCCAGGTCGACCCAGGCGCTGGTGGTGACTTCGCCGGCAACAATGGCCACGCCAGTCTTGACCAGGGTCTCGACCGCTACGCGGGCGTGCTTGTCCTGGGCAATGATGGCGTCCAGCACCGCATCGGAAATCTGGTCAGCGATTTTATCCGGATGCCCTTCAGACACGGACTCGGAGGTGAAAAGGGAGTATTCGCTCATCTTGAAGGTTTCCTAAATTTACCGATGGTGAGTGTCGCCAGCCGGTCGCTGAAAATGGCGAACCTGGATCTGGAAACCATTACGTAAGCCTACATACAGGCTTTCCCCGGGAGTCAGTCCCGCAGCGGTGGCCCAACGGGCCAAATCATCTTGTTCGAACCCTAGCCAGAGATCGCCGCAAGCCTCTTTGGCCCAACTCTGGTTGTGGCTGCACAAGTCTGTCACTAACAGGCTGCCGCCTGGTTGCAGCAATTGGGCCATCTGCTTGAGGGCCTCGGCCGGCGCGGCGAAATGGTGCAGGACCATGTTCAGCACCACGCAATCGGCCTGCAGCTGTACACCGTTCAGTGCATCGGCCAATTGCAGGCTGACGTTAGCCAATGTTTCGCGTTCGCACAGCTGGCGTGCCAGCTCCAGCATCGCCGGGCTGTTGTCCAGCGCGGTAACCCGGGCAAAGCGTCGGGCCAGCTCGGGGAGAAATCCACCGTCGCCGGGGCCGACTTCAATGGCCGTGGCCACTGGGTCGAAACTCAGTTTGTCCAGCAGCGCCAGCACACTGTCGCGATACTGGGGCAGTCCTGCGATCAGGTCCTGCTGGGCGCGGAATTTTTCCGCCACCCGGGAAAAGAAGTCCTGGCTGGCTGCAGCCCGCTGCCGGTGCACCAGGCTGATCCGGGCCTGTACCTCGCCCGGCAGGTTCAGCTGGTCGACCTCTTCCAGCAAGGCTGCGTGTAGTTTGCCGCCCAGGAGCCCGGTATGGGGCAGGGCGCGGCGATAGAAAATCGCATTGCCTTCACGGCGGGTTGCCACCAGGCTGGCCTGGGCCAGGACCTTCAGGTGGTGGCTCATGCCCGACTGGCCGATGGCGAAGATCTGCGCCAGCTCCAGCACACCAAACGAATCGTTGCTCAGCGCGCGCAATACATTCAGCCGCAGGGGGTCGCCGCCGGCCTTGCACAGGGCCGCCAGTTCGTCGCAATCGTCATGGCTGATGGCAGGCGCGGGCAGGTTCATGGGGCAGCAGTCTAGAGATGCCCGCAAATGCTCGCAAGGCCAATATCAAAAAGTTTTGATATTGGAGTCTGCAGGGGCTTTTCCAGAGCCTCTGCTTCTACAGTCAACGAGTGGCGAAGGGGTTTCATCAATGGATTGTGTCTTCATCAGGGGAAAAACATGCCTGAGTGACTATCTGTCATTGCCCCCGCCTGACGCCTGAGGGAAAATGCAGGCCTTTTTTCCGTTTCGTTTTATTCAATCCCCAGGAGATCAGCGATGCCAAGCCGTCGTGAGCGTGCCAACGCCATTCGTGCCCTCAGCATGGATGCCGTGCAAAAAGCCAACAGCGGCCATCCAGGTGCCCCTATGGGTATGGCGGATATCGCCGAAGTACTTTGGCGTGACTACCTGAAGCACAACCCGAGCAACCCATCCTTCGCCGACCGCGACCGCTTCGTGCTGTCCAATGGCCACGGCTCGATGTTGATCTACTCGCTGCTGCACCTGACCGGCTACGACCTGTCGATCGATGACCTGAAGAACTTCCGCCAACTGCACAGCCGCACCCCGGGCCACCCGGAGTTCGGTTACACCCCAGGCGTGGAAACCACCACTGGCCCGCTGGGCCAGGGCCTGGCCAACGCTGTGGGCTTTGCCCTGGCGGAGAAAGTCCTGGCGGCGCAGTTCAACCGTCCAGGCCACAACATTGTCGACCATCACACCTACGTGTTCCTGGGTGATGGCTGCATGATGGAAGGCATTTCCCACGAAGTCGCTTCCCTGGCCGGCACCCTGGGCCTGGGCAAGCTGATCGCCTTCTACGATGACAACGGCATCTCCATCGACGGCGAAGTCGAAGGCTGGTTCACCGACGACACGCCCAAGCGTTTCGAAGCCTATAACTGGCAAGTGATCCGCAACGTCGACGGCCACGATCCGGAAGAGATCAAGACCGCCATCGACACCGCGCGCAAGAGCCCGCTGCCGACCCTGATCTGCTGCAAGACCACCATCGGTTTCGGTTCGCCGAACAAGCAGGGCAAGGAAGATTGCCACGGCGCGCCACTGGGCGACGCGGAAATCGCCCTGACCCGCCAGGCGCTGAACTGGAACTACGGCCCGTTCGAAATCCCGGCCGACATTTATGCCGAGTGGGATGCCAAGGAAAAAGGTCGCGCTGCCGAAGCCGAGTGGGACCAGCGTTTCGCGGCCTATTCCGCTGCCTTCCCAACCGAAGCCAACGAACTGGTACGTCGCCTGAGCGGTGACCTGCCTGCCGACTTCGCCGAGAAGGCCGACGCCTACATCGCCGAAGTAGCCGCCAAGGGCGAAACCATCGCCAGCCGCAAGGCCAGCCAGAACACCCTGAATGCTTTCGGCCCCCTGCTGCCGGAAGTGCTCGGTGGGTCGGCCGACCTGGCCGGTTCCAACCTGACCCTGTGGAAAGGTTGCAAGGGTGTCAGCGCTGAAGATGCCAGCGGCAACTACATGTACTACGGCGTGCGCGAGTTCGGCATGACCGCCATCATGAACGGCGTTGCCCTGCACGGCGGCCTGGTGCCTTACGGCGCGACCTTCCTGATGTTCATGGAATACGCCCGCAACGCAGTGCGCATGTCGGCGCTGATGAAGAAGCGTGTGATCCATGTCTACACCCACGACTCCATCGGTCTGGGCGAAGACGGCCCGACGCACCAGCCGATCGAGCAACTGACCAGCCTGCGTACCACGCCGAACCTCGACACCTGGCGCCCGGCCGATGCCGTTGAATCGGCGGTGGCCTGGAAAAACGCGCTGGAGCGTAAAGACGGCCCTTCGGCGCTGATCTTCTCGCGCCAGAACCTGCAGCACCAAACCCGCGATGCCGGCCAGATCGCCGACATCAGCCGCGGTGGCTATGTGTTGAAGGACTGCGCAGGCGAGCCTGAACTGATCCTGATCTCCACCGGTTCGGAAGTCGGCCTGGCCGTTCAGGCCTACGACAAACTGACCGAGCAAGGCCGCAAGGTGCGCGTGGTTTCCATGCCTTGCACCAGCGTGTTCGATGCTCAGGACGCTGGCTACAAGCAATCGGTTCTGCCGCTGCAGGTCAGCGCACGTATCGCGATCGAAGCGGCTCATGCCGACTTCTGGTTCAAGTACGTGGGTCTGGAAGGTCGCGTGATCGGCATGACCACCTACGGCGAATCGGCTCCGGCTTCGGCACTGTTCGAAGAGTTCGGCTTCACCCTGGACAACATCCTGGGCCAGGCTGAAGAGTTGCTGGAAGACTAAACCCGGAAGCCGGGTTGTCTGTACTGACGCAATCGCGAGCAAGCTCGCTCCTGCAGGGATGTATACCGTCCTTGTGGGGGCGAGCTTGCTCGCGATGACGATGGCGCAGGCAGCACGAAGCTGATGGTTTCACCACCGGTCATTGAGAACCCCATGCCTCAACCGCGTCCCTACAAAGTTGCACTCAACGGCTACGGCCGGATTGGTCGTTGCGTCTTGCGTGCTCTGTTCGAGCGAGGGGCTGCGGCCGGGTTCGAGATCGTTGCCATCAACGATCTGGCCGACATGGCCAGCGTTGAATACCTGACACGCTTCGATTCCACCCACGGGCGTTTTCCCGGTGAGGTGAAGGTCGATGGCGATTGTCTGCATATCAATGGCAACTGCGTGAAAGTGTTGCGCAGTGCCACCCCCGAAGGCATCGATTGGGCGTCCCTGGGCGTCGATCTGGTGCTGGAATGCTCCGGTGCCTACCACACCCGCGAAGACGGCCAGCGTTTTCTCGACGCCGGCGCGCCGCGGGTGCTGTTCTCCCAGCCGATGGCCAGCGAGGCGGATGTCGACGCCACCATCGTCTATGGGGTGAATCAGGACTGCCTGAGCGGCGACGAACGGCTGGTGTCCAACGCCTCCTGCACCACCAACTGCGGCGTGCCGCTGTTGCGCCTGCTGGATCAGGCCATTGGCCTGGAGTACGTATCGATCACCACCATTCACTCGGCGATGAACGACCAGCCGGTGATCGACGCCTATCACCATGAAGACCTGCGGCGTACCCGTTCGGCCTTCCAGTCGGTGATCCCGGTGTCCACCGGTCTGGCGCGGGGTATCGAGCGCCTGTTGCCGGAACTTGCCGGGCGAATTCAGGCCAAAGCAGTGCGGGTGCCGACGGTGAACGTGTCCTGCCTGGACATCACCATGCAGACCGTGAGCGATACCGACGCCACCGAGGTCAACCGGATCCTGCGCGAGGCCGCCACCAGCGGTCCGCTCAAGGGCCTGCTGGCCTACACCGAGCTGCCGCATGCCAGCTGTGATTTCAATCATGATCCCCATTCGGCGATCGTCGATGCCAGTCAGACCCGTGTTTCCGGCCCCCGGCTGGTGAACATCCTGGCCTGGTTCGACAACGAATGGGGCTTTGCCAACCGAATGCTGGACGTAGCTGGGCACTACCTGCACACAGCCGCTCCACGCACTGACACTCAACTCTCTGTTTCTGAAGAACAGTAACCCAGGAATTGCGACCCATGACCGTGTTGAAGATGACCGACCTCGATCTGCAAGGTAAGCGCGTGCTGATCCGTGAAGACCTCAACGTCCCAGTCAAGGACGGTGTTGTCACCAGCGATGCGCGAATCCTGGCTTCGCTGCCGACCATCAAGCTGGCCTTGGAAAAAGGCGCGGCAGTGATGGTCTGCTCGCACCTGGGCCGCCCGACCGAAGGCGAGTTTTCCGCCGAGAACAGCCTCAAGCCGGTGGCCGACTACCTGAGCCGCGCCCTGGGTCGCGAAGTACCGCTGGTGGCCGATTACTTGAGTGGTGTCGAGGTCAAGGCCGGCGACATCGTGCTGTTCGAGAACGTGCGCTTCAACAAGGGCGAGAAAAAGAACGCCGACGAGCTGGCCCAGCAATACGCTGCCCTGTGCGACGTGTTCGTGATGGACGCCTTCGGCACTGCGCACCGCGCCGAGGGTTCGACCCATGGCGTGGCCAAGTTCGCCAAAGTGGCTGCTGCTGGTCCTTTGCTGGCCGCTGAGCTGGACGCGCTGGGCAAGGCCCTGGGCAACCCGGCCAAGCCGATGGCGGCCATCGTTGCCGGCTCCAAGGTGTCGACCAAGCTGGACGTGCTCAACAGCCTGAGCCAGATCTGTGACCAGTTGATCGTCGGTGGCGGCATCGCCAATACCTTCCTCGCCGCTGCCGGGCATCCGGTGGGCAAGTCGCTGTACGAGCCGGACCTGCTGGACACCGCTCGTGCCATCGCCGCCAAGGTCAGCGTACCGCTGCCGGTGGACGTGGTGGTGGCCAAGGAATTTGCCGAGAGCGCTGCGGCCACCGTCAAGCTGATCGCCGATGTGGCCGATGACGACATGATTCTCGACATCGGCCCGCAGACTGCCGCGCAGTTCGCCGAACTGCTGAAATCCTCCAGGACCATCCTCTGGAACGGCCCGGTGGGCGTGTTCGAATTCGACCAGTTCGGCAATGGCACCAAGGTCCTGGCCCAGGCCATCGCTGACAGCGCCGCGTTCTCCATTGCCGGCGGCGGCGACACCCTGGCAGCCATCGACAAATATGGCGTAGCCCAGCAGATCTCCTACATTTCTACCGGTGGCGGCGCCTTCCTCGAGTTCGTCGAGGGCAAGGTGCTGCCGGCGGTTGAAGTCCTGGAAGCCCGGGCCAAGGCCTGAGGCCCCGATTGGCCGGGCAAAGGAGTGTTCTGATGGTCAAGACGTTGCCACTGTTGATCGCCGTGGCGTTGCTGGCGGGCTGCTCCAGTGCCCCCAAGGCAACGCCTGCGGAGGATGCCGGCGAGGTGCAGAAAGGCTGCTACCAGGCTGACTGGCAGGCCGAGACGGCTCCGGTGATCAACAAGCGCCTGGGCCCTGAGGGCCTGGAGAAGTACGAGACGCCGTCAAAGGCCAGGGAACAGGGTTGCCCTTGACGGGTCAGATGGGTTAACGCAACGCGCCGGGGCCTGTTGGCCGCCAGCCGAGGAACATTGATGAAAGGTTTGATCGCCGTGGCGATGCTGGGCTTGTTGGCAGGTTGTGCCAACCTGAACCTGCTCAAGTCGCCGACCACTGACAACTGGACCACCTGGACCTGCGACAGCCAGGCCCAGGTGATCTGGCGCTACACCGACGACAGCCGCAACGCCGTCGACGTGCGCCTGGGGGGCGACGACCAGGTACGCCGCCTGAAGCTTGAGCCCAGCGGTTCGGGCTCGCTGTACAGCGACGACATGCTGGCGTTTCACGTCAAGGGCGAGGAGGGCCTGGTCTACTGGGTCGCCACCAATGACCTGATCGGCCGCGGCTGCAAGGCCATGTAGGGGCTGGCTTGCCAGCGGAGGCGGCCTCCAGACCTGTGCAAGGTTCAAGGCCCCTTTCACCGGCGAGCCGGCTCCTGCGTGGCTGTAGAAATTTGGTTTTAACGAATGGAACAGAGCGGGTTGACCCCCGATCTGCAATCACTTGAATAGCAGTCGCCGCTACGGCAGGCTTGCACGATTAACGACCCTCGACCGGGAGAGACACACACAATGGCACTCATCAGCATGCGCCAGATGCTGGACCACGCAGCCGAGTTCGGCTACGGCGTTCCAGCCTTCAACGTCAACAACCTTGAGCAGATGCGCGCCATCATGGAAGCCGCTGACAAGACTGACTCCCCGGTGATCGTCCAGGCTTCGGCCGGCGCCCGCAAATACGCCGGCGCGCCTTTCCTGCGTCACCTGATTCTGGCTGCCATCGAAGAGTTTCCGCATATCCCGGTGTGCATGCACCAGGACCACGGCACCAGCCCTGACGTCTGCCAGCGCTCCATCCAACTGGGCTTTTCCTCGGTGATGATGGACGGCTCCCTCGGTGAAGACGGCAAGACCCCGACCGACTACGAATACAACGTCCGTGTTACCCAGCAGACCGTAGCCATGGCCCACGCCTGCGGCGTGTCGGTAGAAGGCGAGCTGGGCTGCCTGGGTTCCCTGGAAACCGGCATGGCCGGTGAAGAAGACGGCATCGGCGCCGAAGGCGTGCTGGATCACAGCCAGATGCTGACCGACCCGGAAGAAGCCGCGGACTTCGTCAAGAAGACCCAGGTGGATGCCCTGGCCATCGCCATCGGTACCAGCCACGGCGCCTACAAGTTCACCAAGCCGCCTACCGGCGACGTACTGGCCATCGACCGCATCAAGGAAATCCACAAGCGCATCCCCAACACTCACCTGGTGATGCACGGCTCTTCGTCGGTTCCGCAAGAGTGGCTGGCGATCATCAACCAGTACGGCGGCGACATCAAGGAAACCTACGGCGTGCCGGTTGAAGAAATCGTCGAAGGCATCAAGTACGGCGTACGCAAGGTCAACATCGACACCGACCTGCGCCTGGCATCCACTGGTGCCATGCGCCGCCTGATGGCCACCAACCCCAGCGAGTTCGACCCGCGCAAGTTCTTCGGCGCCACCGTGACCGCCATGCGCGATGTCTGCATCGCCCGTTACGAAGCCTTCGGCACCGCCGGCAACGCCTCGAAGATCAAGCCGATCTCCCTGGAAGCCATGTTCCAGCGTTACCTCAAGGGTGAGCTGAACGCCAAGGTCAACTGAGCCTAAGCGTCGAACGAAGAAGCCCGCAGCGATGCGGGCTTTTTTGTATCCGGAATTCTTGCCTTCGTAGGCGCTGGCTTGCCCGCGAAGAGCGCCTTTGGGCGGATGCCGGGCTCAAGGGCGCTCATCGCCGGCAAGCCGGCCCCTACGCAGGGAGGGGTGTCAGGTCTTGTTGTGGTCGATGTCCAGCTTGGAAAAGGTCACCTTGCCGCCTTCGCTGGTATAGCCGGTGTTGTCCTGCACATAAACCCCGGCCTTGAAGTACAGCGGCTTGTCGCGCCAGGTCGCGCTCAACTGGCTGTCCCACTGATAGCCGGCAGCGCTGACGCCCAGGGCGCCACCCGGGCTCAGGTGGATCAGGTAGGAAAACTCCCGGTCCATGGGCACGTTCTCGGCAATGGTGATGACACGGCCTTCCTCGTCGTCCGGGTGCAGGCGCACCTTGGCCACGATGTTGCCGCTGCCCTTGCTGGTCTTGTACTGGTACTCGACCTTCACCAGCGGCTTGGTGCTGTTGTAGGCGTGGATCTGGCCGATGACGATCTTGCCCGAGGAGGGCACCTGGTTCACCGCCAGGGTCGCGTACAGCAGGTTGTCCGCTTCGGGGTAGGTCCAGTTGCGCAAGGTGCCGTTGGAGTAGGTCTCGCGCAGCTCGGTGCGCGGGTAGATGGCGTTCTCGGTTTTCGAGCCGGTCACCGGCGACCAGAAGAACAGGGTGCCGGTATCGGAGTGGAAATACTGGTCCTTGAACCCCTTGACCAGTGTCGGGGTGTCGATGGTCGCCGGCGGGCTGCCGACGGGAACGCTGAGGTTCCAGGTTGCCAGGTCGATCATGGTGGTTTTCCGCAAGGCATGGCTGATGCAGGTGGCCGAAGGCTTTAGCCTGCGCTTCTTAGGGGGTCTTTATAGCGCAGAAGCGGCGCTTGGCGAGGCCCGTATGGCGGATATATGGCGTCAGCAAAATGTCGAAATGCCATCTATCCCGGTTTTTATGCGGCAACTCTGTGACCGTTAGTCGGGAGCTGCGGCCATTGGCGAAGTGATGGCGTGCTGACAGCTTCTGCTTTTGAGGATCCGGGTCTAGAGTGAAACCTCAGGTTTTACCGGGTTTTTAAATCCGTTCAGTCTTATTACAGACAAGAGAAGCAGCATGGAATGCGTGCAACCAGAGGCAGCCGAAGGCCACTCCACTCTTCTGATCGTCGATGACTATCCTGAAAACCTCCTCAGCATGCGTGCTCTGTTGCAGCGCCAGGACTGGCAGGTGATGACCGCCGCCTCGGGGGTCGAGGCCCTGGGCCTGCTGCTCGAACATGAAGTGGACCTGGTGTTGCTGGATGTACAGATGCCCGGCATGGATGGCTTCGAAGTCGCCCGCCTGATGCGTGGCAGCCAACGTACCCGGCTGACCCCGATCATCTTTCTCACCGCCAACGAACAGTCTCAGGACGCCGTGATCAAGGGCTATGCCAGTGGCGCCGTGGACTACCTGTTCAAACCGTTCGACCCACAGATTCTCAAGCCCAAGGTCCAGGCCCTGCTGGAGCATCAGCGCAACCGCCGGGCCCTGCAGCACCTCAGCCACGACCTGGAGGTGGCGCGGGCCTTCAATGCCTCGGTGCTGGACAACGCTGCCGAGGGCATCCTGGTGGTGGACGAGGGCGGGTGCGTGCGTTTCGCCAATCCGGCGGTCTCGCGCCTGCTCAATGCCCAGGTCAAGGAGCTGGAAGGCTCGCCCTTTCTCGACTACCTGCAAAAGCCCCACGTTCCCGACTGGAGCGGCTCCGAGCTCTACGCCTGTTATCGCCGGGGCGAAACCTATCGCCTGCACGACGCTCAGATGCGCACCGTGCCCGGCCAGTTGATCAGCGTGGCCTTGTCCTGTGCGCCCTTGCCCAGTGACCAGAAGGCGATGGTGGTCACCCTGCTGGACATGTCCGAAGTGCGTCACCTGCACCAGCAACTGGAATACCAGGCCGTGACCGACCCGCTGACCGGCCTGCTCAACCGCCGCGGCTTCTATCAGACGGTGGAAAACATCCTGCTGCGCAGCGACCGCTCGGGAAAGTCCCTGGTCCTGCTCTACCTGGACCTCGACGGCTTCAAGCGGGTCAACGACTCCCTGGGGCACGACGCCGGCGACCGGGTGCTGCGCTGGGTTTCCGAACAACTGAAGGACTGCCTGCACTCCTTCGACATTCTCGGGCGCATGGGCGGCGACGAATTCACCGCGCTGCTGGAGCTGAGCTTCCCCGAGCAGGCGGCGAAGATCGCCGAGAAGCTGATCGAACGCCTGTCCATCAACCAGCAGATCGATGGCCTGGAGGTGGTGCTGGGGGCGAGTATCGGCATCGCCATCTACCCCGACTGCGGCTCCAACCTGGACGGCCTGTTGCGGGCGGCGGACATCGCCATGTACGAAGCCAAGCGCGCCGGCCGCCAGCAGTACCGCTACTACGATCACGAGATGAATGGCCGCGCCCGTTCGCGGCTGATGCTCGAGGAAAGCGTGCGCAGCGCCGTGGAGCGCAAGGAATTCACCCTGGTGTACCAGCCCCAGGTGGCCATTGCCGACGGGCGCCTGCGCGGTTTCGAAGCCTTGCTGCGCTGGCGTCATCCGAGTGTGGGCGACGTGCCTCCGGGGCTGTTCCTGCCCCTGCTTGAGGAGGCACGGCTGATCAGCCGCCTGGGCAGTTGGATCTATCAACAGGGCGCGGCCCAGCGCAAGGACTGGGAGCAGGTGTTCAGCCCCGACCTGGTGCTGGGCGTCAGCCTCAGTGCCACCCAGTTCAACATGCCCAACCTGGTGGCCGAGCTGCGCCAGGTGCTGTCGCGCCATGGCCTGCAACCGCGCCAACTGGAGGTGGAGGTTACCGAGGCCGCCTTGACCCAGAACCTGGATGACACCCGCAAACAGTTGCAGCTCCTGCGTCAGCTGGGGGTGCGGGTGGCCCTGGATGACTTCGGCTCGGGCAGTTGTTGCCTGGCCTACCTGCGTGACCTGCAACTGGACACCCTCAAGCTCGATCGCCACCTGATTGCCCGCCTGCTGACCTCGCCAAGGGATGCCGCCATTGCCCGCTGCGTGATCGACCTGTGCAAGCAGTTCGACCTGCTGGTGATCGCCGAGGGTGTGGAAACCCTCGAGCAATACCAGTGGCTCAAGGCCAATGGCTGCGAGTATGTGCAAGGTTTCCTGGTGGCTCGGCCGCTGACCGCCAGTATCGCCAGCCAGTTTGCCCAGCCCTTTGACTGGAGCGCGCTACAGGCCTGAATTCGCTACACTGGCGCCTTTTATGCCCTGCGTTGCCCCTTCATGACCGCACTCAAATACCTCCAGGCCTATCCTGTTGCCTTGCAGCAGCAAGTGCGCCAGTTGATCGATGAACAGCGCCTGGGCGGCTACCTGAGCCAGCGTTACCCGGGCCGGCACGCCGTACAGAGCGACAAGGCGCTGTACAGCTACGCTCTGGAGCTCAAGCAGGAATACCTGCGCAATGCGCCGGCCATCGACAAGGTGCTGTTCGACAACCGTCTGGACCTGACCCACCGTGCCCTGGGCCTGCATACCACGGTTTCCCGGGTGCAGGGCGGCAAGCTCAAGGCCAAGAAAGAGATCCGCATCGCTTCGCTGTTCAAGGAGGCGGCGCCGGAATTCCTGCAGATGATCGTGGTGCACGAGCTGGCCCACTTCAAGGAGTCGGATCACAACAAGGCGTTCTACAAGCTCTGCGAGCATATGCTGCCGGGCTATCACCAGCTGGAGTTCGACCTGCGGGTCTACCTGACCTGGCGCGACCTGCAAGGCAAGGCGGGAGCGCCGGATTAACCCCTGAAGGCAAGGAGTGGGCGATGGATGTGAGCAAGACCAAGAGCAGTTTCTACCGCCGCCTGTATGTGGCGTACCTGATCGACAGCGGCCTGGCCAGCAGCGTGCCGGCGCTGACCGAGGTCACCGGCATGCCACGGCGCACCGCCCAGGACACCATCGCGGCCCTGGCGGACCTGGACATCCTCTGCGAGTTCGAGCAGCAGGACGGCGCGCGCAACCATGCCGGGCGTTACCGGATCCACAACTGGGGCGCCATCGACAAGGGCTGGATCGAGCCCAACCTGCGGCAGATCAAGGCCGTGCTGGGCTATCCCTGAGGCTCAGGAGCGACGCATGCCGATGTGAGGAATATCGTCCTCCAGGTATGCTTCGCCCGCCACCACGAAACCGTAGCGGCCGTAATAGGCCTGCAGATGAGCCTGGGCCGAGAGGTAGATCGGCGTTTGCGGCCAGTGCCGCTCGGCCTGCTTCAGCGCCTGCTCCATCAGGGTGTGGCCCAGGCCCTGGCCACGGGCCTGTTCAGCGATGACCACGCGGCCGATGACCACGTCGCCACCCTGGGAAGTCGGGTCCAGCAGGCGCAGGTAGGCCAGCAACCGGTCGCCGTCCCAGGCCATCAGGTGGCAGGTATCGCCTTCAAGGTCGCGGCCGTCGACTTCCTGATAAGGGCATTTCTGTTCCACCACGAAGACTTCGGTGCGCAATTGCAGAATCGCGTACAACTGTTCCTTGCCCAGGTCGGTGTGGTGTTTGCAGACCCATTCGATGGTCATCTTCATATCCTGTATTGAGTGCTGCGCGAAATAGTAAGCACATCGCCACGGGATGTCTTGCCGGTTGTCACGCAGAAATTGTTTCTGTGAGATGGGTCAAAATGCCACTACTGAGATCACTGGTATTTGTCTTCTTTGTGTAATCTGTTTTCAAGACCTGTGCATGGGTTCTGATGAGCTAATGTTAGGAGCTGGGCCGACCTGTGCCGCACAGGCCGCGACCCTGGAGTATGGGCTGGAACGCGCTGGGCCCAGGGCCCGCTAAGGATCTATTAGCATGCTGCGACTGCATCGAGCTTTGGCTTTGATCGGATTGCTGTTGCTGGGCCAGAGCGCTTTTGCCGAAAGGCTGCGGCTGGTCGCCGATGCCTGGCCACCCTTTACCGACGCGACCCTGGTCAATGGCGGCGTGGCCACCGACATTGTCAGCACCGCGCTGTCCCGCGCCGGCTATTCCAGCGAATTCGAGCAGGTGCCCTGGGCCCGGGCCCTGCTTGGCATCGGCGAGGGGCGCTACGACGTGCTGGTGAATGCCTGGTACAACGAAGAGCGCACCCAGTTGGGGCAGTTCTCCGCGGAATACATGGTCAACCGCGTGCGCTTCATCAAGCGCAAGGACGCGCCGCTGGAATACAGCAACCTCAAGCAGCTGCATGAGTACCCGGTGGCAGTGGTGCGTGGCTACGCCTATTCCCCCGAATTCGACAATGACCCCGACCTGCAGAAGGTGCCGGTGCACAACTTCGCCATGGCGGTGCGCATGCTGGCGGCGGATCGGGTCAAGCTGACCCTGGAAGACGAATACGTGGCCCGCTACTACTTGGCCCGGGAGTCACCGCGGGTACGCAATGCGGTGGAGTTCCTGCCCAAGCCCCTGAGCGAGAACAGCCTGCATATCCTGGTCAGCCTGAAGAACCCCGAGCATGCGCAGATCGTGGCCAGGTTCGACAAGGAAATCGCTGCCATGAAAGCTGACGGCAGCTACGACCGCCTGCTGCGCCAGCACGGCATGTAACCGAAGATGCAGGAGCTGGCTTGCCAGCGAAAGCGACTCCGGACCGTGCATGAGTCTTGCGGCCCCTTTCGCCGGCAAGCCGGCTCCTACGGTTTTGCGTTGTCGCTGGTGTCCTTGATCAGATGCGCCGCCAGGGTCCGCAACGGGCCCAGCTGACGGCAGATCAGCGCCAGTTGGGTCTGCACCAGGCGCTGGCCTTCGTCGACCTCGTCGGGCATTTGCTCCAGCTCATTGGCCAGGGCTTCTTCGGCATCGCTCTGGATATCGATCGGGGTCTTGTTGGCCAGACCCTGGGCAATCTCGTCGATGCTGGCCGCCAGGCTGACCCCGGCGCCTTCGATCAAGTGCTCGCGAACCTCGTCCGGCAGCCGGGTTTCGCGGTGTGCGCCCAGGCCCGAGAGGTAGCTGAGCAAGGTGTGGGACAGCACCAGGAAGCGAAAGCCCACGTCCGCTTCCTTACGGAAATGCCCGGGTTCCATGAGCATGTTGGCCAGGGTGGTGGACAGCGCGGCGTCGGCGTTGTGGGCGTTGCGCCGGGCCAGGCGGTAGGCCAGGTCGTCGCTCTTGCCGGCGGCGTACTGCTGCATGATCTGGCGCAGGTAGATGCTGTTGCAGGTCAGGGTGTTGGCCAGCACCTTGTTCAGGCGCCGGCCCTGCCAGTCCGGCAGGAACAGGAACACCGCCAGCCCGGCGATCAGGCTGCCCAGCAGGGTATCGAACAGCCGCGGCAGGAACAGCCCATAACCGTCGCCCACCTGGTTGAAGCAGAACAGCACCATCAGGGTGATGGCCGCCGTGGCCAGGGTGTAGCGGGTGGTGCGGTTGGTGAAGAACACCACCCCGGCGGCAATGGCGAACAGCGACTGCACCAAGGGGCTGGGGAACAGGTCGAACAGCGCCCAGGCGATGGTCAGGCCGATGGCGGTGCCGATGATCCGCTGGCCCAGCTTGCGCCGGGTGGCGCCGTAGTTGGGCTGGCAGACGAACAGGGTGGTGAGGATGATCCAGTAACCCTGGGAAGGGTGGATCAAATGCACCATGCCGTAGCCGATGCTCAGCGCCAGGGGCAGGCGCAGGGCATGGCGGAACAGCAGCGAGGTTGGCGTCAGCTGGGTGCGCAGGCGGGTCCAGACATCCTTGAAGTTGTGTGGCGAACGGTCCAGCAGGCTGCTGTCGGTGGCGTCCGCCAGGGCGTCGGGGTTGCTGGCGTCGCTGAGCAGGCGGTCGAGGGTGCCGAGGTTGGCCGCCAGGGCTCGCAATGAGCGCAACAGCCCGCGCCAGGCCGGGTTGCTCTGGATCCGCAGGTGTTCCAGGGAAGCGTGCAGGTCGCCCAGGGCCTCGGCGAAGGTGGCGTCATAGACGAACGGCTGGCGCAACTGGATGGATTCGGCCAGGGCACGGCAGGCCTTGCCCTGCTGGCGCAGCAGGCGCTGGCAGCGGAACAGCACGTCGCTGTGGAAAAACGCCTCGGTCAGGGCGTTGTATGGGTAGTGGGAAGAGCTGGCGCGCTCGTGAATGTCCTGGGCCAGGAAGTACAGCTTCAGGTAGCGGCTGACCTTCGACCCCGGCCGGCCGTTGCCCACCCGGTGCAGGATGATTTCCTTGGCGACGTTGAGGGCCGCCACCACCTTGCCGTTCTGCTTGGCCAGTTCCAGGCGCCGGGCCTCCACGTCCAGCTGGCGGATGGGCTCGAACAGAGAGGACTTGAGCTTGAGGTAGTAACCCAGTTCGCGAAACAGCCGGGCCAGGCTCTGCTGCACCGGCTGGTTGGAAAACAGCGCCTGCCACAGCACCGACAGCAGGCCGTACCAGGCGGCGCCGGCCACCAGCAGCAGCGGCTCGTGCCAGAAATCGATCACCGCGCCGCCGCGCTGGTCGACGCCGATCATGGTGTAGACCGAGAGGATCAGGGTCGCCGAGGCGATGGCGCCATAGCGTTCGCCCAGCGCCCCCAGCATGGTCAGGCCGAAGCTGGCCAGGGCCAGGGCGATGGCGAAGATCCAGGGGTAGGGGAACAGCAGTTCCACCGACAGCGCGGCAATGCTGAAGCACACCAGGGTTACGGCCAGGGAATTGAGCCGGCCTTGCCAGCTGTCGTCGGTTTCCGCCAGGGCGCTGGCGATGATGCCGAGGAACAGCGGGATCAGCAGGGCCATTTCATCCTGATACCAGCACAGCGCCATGCTGCCGGTCAGGGCGATGAACACCCGCACGCTGTAGCTGAATTTATCCAGCGCCCAGAGGCGGCGCAGGGATTGGCGAAAAGAGGTCGAGGACATGGAGTAGGGCAGGCCTTCCGGGGCGATGCAGCTAAATTGAGCCAGTATTGACGACGGCGCAATGCCGTCGTCACATCGGCCGGCAAATTCTGTTGCCGTTGCCGGTCGGGCACCTGTAGCCGCTGCCGCAGGCTGCGA
>NZ_VYKE01000658.1:0-244 GCF_032424515.1 Pseudomonas sp. JV245A | reverse complement strand
ACCGGGCAACCCAGCGGCGGCGCGCAAGCCTTCCTGCAACTGCTGCGCGAGCGCATGCGCCCGGCCGTGGCGGCCCAGGCACCGATAGATACCGCGCAACAGACCCTGTGGGGCCACTCCTATGGCGGCCTGCTGGTGCTGCAGGCGCTGTTCAGCCAGCCCCAGGCGTTTCGTCACTACGCCGCCGCGAGCCCTTCGCTGTGGTGGGGCGACGGCCTGATCCTGCCCCAGGCCCAAGGCCTGG
>NZ_VYKE01000657.1:0-244 GCF_032424515.1 Pseudomonas sp. JV245A | reverse complement strand
ACCCGCATTTCAGCATGACCCTCACCGGTCAGGGCGCCGGTCAGTACGACCTGGTCGTGGTTGCTACTTCGAAGAAAGGCGAAGTGCTGCAACAGACCGCCAGCTTCGCCCTGAAAGCCGAAAACGGCGGCGGCGAGCCAGGCCAGTACGACCACGTGTTCCCGCAAAGCCTGAAGTCCTACAAGGCTGGCACAGTGGTGCTGCAGCCCAAAGATGGCAACACCTACAAGTGCAAGACCGGCCC
>NZ_VYKE01000656.1:0-245 GCF_032424515.1 Pseudomonas sp. JV245A | reverse complement strand
ATGGTCACCACGCCGTAGGGCACCACCATCACCACATGGGCGATCACCACCCCGGGCAGGGTGTCGTAGCCCCAGCCCGGGGCGATGCGCCCGAGGTTGGTTTCCATGAAGTACAGCACCAGCGCCGAGATCACCGGCGGAATGGCCATGGGCAGCAGCACCAGGCCGATCAGCAGGGTTGCCAGGCGCGAACGCAGGTACCAGATGCCGAGGCTGAAACTCACCGCCAGCAGGGTGGCGATCAG
>NZ_VYKE01000655.1:0-246 GCF_032424515.1 Pseudomonas sp. JV245A | reverse complement strand
AGGAGCAGGGCGCTGGCGGCGCAGAGGCTGGAAAAACCCAGGGATGGCGGCACCTGGGCGATGATCGTGGCCAGCAAGGCCCACACCAGGGTCGCAATGGCCAGGGCCCCGGGCCAGGAGAAGCGCTGCGCGGCATGGGTATAGGCGACGCTGAAGGCGATCATCGCGAACACCGCCGACAGGGCCGCCACCGCGGCATGGGTGGCGAACACCTGGCCCTGCTCCAGGGCCAGGAACAGCAGGATC
>NZ_VYKE01000654.1:0-246 GCF_032424515.1 Pseudomonas sp. JV245A | reverse complement strand
CTGTCGGCGGCAATACGGTAGAGCATGGGGGTTCCTTGTAGGGGGCAGATCCGTGGCGCAGGCGCCGGGGCGCAATATACCGAGGGCCGGTAGGCGGTGGCAGTGTTTCTTCGTGGTGCAGGAAAAAAGCCCGGCTCGCAATCGATCGGGCCCGCCTTTGCGCTACCTATACTGCTGGAACGCCAGGGCGACCTGTCGAGCCTGGCGCGGCCTTTGCGGGAGGTACATGCCTTGCGGCCAACGATG
>NZ_VYKE01000653.1:0-246 GCF_032424515.1 Pseudomonas sp. JV245A | reverse complement strand
CTGGAAACCAATCCAGCGCCAGCGGTCACCGACGTTACCGATACCATCGACACCAGCACTGTTTCACTGACGGCTACCCCTAGCGTCGCCGAAGGCGGCACTGTGGTGTACACCGCTTCCGTGACTGCGCCAGTAACCGGCTCGCCGGTCGTAGTGACCCTGTCCAACGGACAGACCATCACCATTCCAGTGGGTGAATCGTCCGCCAGCGTGAACTTCACCGCACCCAACGATGCATTGGCGGGC
>NZ_VYKE01000652.1:0-248 GCF_032424515.1 Pseudomonas sp. JV245A | reverse complement strand
CCCGAGCAGCAGGCCAGCAGCGGCGCGGCGCCCGTGGATGAGCTGGAACGCAGCATTGCCGAGGTCTGGCAGACCCTGTTGCGGGTGCCGGCGGTGGGCCGTGACCAGGGCTTCTTCGAGCTTGGCGGCGACTCGCTGCTGGTGGCCCAGGTGGTGGGCCGCCTGCGTGAAGCCTTGCCCCAGGCCCGGCAGTTGCCCTGGAGTGACCTGCTGCGCCAGTTGATCAACCAGCCCACGGTGGCGGCCCT
>NZ_VYKE01000651.1:0-250 GCF_032424515.1 Pseudomonas sp. JV245A | reverse complement strand
TTGCCGTCACGCTCGGCGTGTACCGCCAGTTGTTGCAGGTACACCGGCGGGAACACACCCACGGTGACGCCGTAGCGGTGCATCTGTTCGTAGGTGAATTCCGGCGACCACAGGCTGTCATCACGGATCAGCACGCTGGCCCCGTAGATCAGCGGGTGCATCCAGCCTTCGTGGGAGCCGTCGAAGGCGAAGGACATGAAGTGCAACTCGCAATCCGCCGGGCTCATTTCATAGCGCTCGCCGGTGGCCA
>NZ_VYKE01000650.1:0-250 GCF_032424515.1 Pseudomonas sp. JV245A | reverse complement strand
TGCTCGATCTGACGCGCCATGAGCCCCGGCAAGCGCTTGCGGCGCAGGCCCAGGTGCGCTGTAGCGACCTGCGCCTGGAGGATTGGGCGCAGCCCGTGCAGAGTGCATTCGAGTCCGGCGAGGGGGGGATCGAGCAGTACCTGGCCCGGCATCGGGCGGCGCTGTCGGCGGGCCGGGCCCTGAGCCATTTCACCCTGTATGTCGAGGAGCGCCCGGTGAGTGCCCTGACCCTCTCGCTGCTGCCGGGGCT
>NZ_VYKE01000649.1:0-250 GCF_032424515.1 Pseudomonas sp. JV245A | reverse complement strand
CGTTGCTCCTGGCCGGGCTGTCGTGGCCGCGCCCACAGTTGCTGGTGGCCGTGCCCCTGCTGCTGGCCTGGCTGGCCGGCCCGGCCCTGGCCTGGTGGCTGAGCCGCCCCGCCAGCCAGGTGGCCTTCGTGCCCAACACGGGCCAGCGGCGTTTCCTGCAGAGCCTGGCCCGCCGCACCTGGGCCTTTTTCGACCAGTACGTCGGCCCCCAGGACAACTGGCTGGCCCCGGACAACCTGCAGGAGCAACC
>NZ_VYKE01000065.1:0-31284 GCF_032424515.1 Pseudomonas sp. JV245A | reverse complement strand
ACAGGGCCAGGAGTTGCGCGGTGCACTGGGCGATGCGGCGGCAGGCTTCGGCCAGCCGTTCGCGGTCCAGCACCAGGGCAATGCGGATGTGCCCGACCACGCTGGGGCCGAAGGCTTCGCCCGCCAGCACCGAAACCCCATAACCCTCCAGCAGTCGCTCGGCGAACGCCTGGGCGCCCAGCCCGGTGCGGCGTACGTCGACCATGACGAACATGCCGCCATCGGGCAGCACTGGCCGCAAGCCCGGGCACTGCCCGAGCAGCGTGCACACCAGGTCGCGGCGCTGGCGGTACTCGTCGCGCATCCGTGGCAGTTCCGGCAGTTCGCGGGTCAGCGCCACCACTGCCGCATTCTGGATGAAGTCCGGCAGGCCATAGAGCATGCACAGGGCCAGATTGCTCAGGTGCCCGGCCAGCACCGGCGGAGCGATCACCCAGCCCACCCGCCAGCCGCTCATGGCATGGGACTTGGACAAGCTGTTGATGGTGGCGGTGCGCCCGCCCATTCGCGGCAGACCGCCCGGGCTCAGGTGCTGGCCTTCATACAGCAGGTCGCCGTAGACCTCGTCGGAAACCAGCCACAGGTCATGCTCCATGCACAACCGCGCCAGGACCTGCCAGTCATCAAGGGACAGGCTGGCCCCGGAGGGGTTGTTGGGGCTGTTGATGAGCATGGCCCGGGTCCGCGGGCTGATGCGCGCCGCCACTTCCTGCGGGTCCAGGCGAAAGCCCTGCTCGGCCCGTACCGGCACCGGCACCACGGTGGCGCCACAGGCACCGAACACCCCTTCGTAGGTGACGTACATGGGCTCGGCCACCAGCACCTCGTCCCCCGGGTCGAGCAGGCACTGGGCCACGGAGAACACCGCACACTGCGCCCCCGGCAGCACCACCACGTGCTCGGCATCGACGATCTGCCCAGTGCGCTGGTGGTGGCAACGGGCGATGCAACTGCGCAACGCCAGATTGCCGCGCACGTCCGAATAGTGGGTGTCACCGGCCAGCAGGCTGTCGATGGCCGCCTGGACCACCGGCCGGGGGGTGTCGAAATCCGGATCGCCGATGGTCAGCAACAGCACATCGCGCCCCTGCTCGCGCAAGGCCAAAGCTCGGTAATGGATATCCCAGGCGGCGGAACCTTCTCCGGCAATCCGTTGGGTCAGGGCTGAATAGCGCATCGCTTTCTCCATGAAAGATGCTTCAGCCAGAACCCTAGGTGCTGGCGCGGGACTCGTCGAGCGAGCGCCAGCGCCGTTGGACGCTTAGATCACAAAACGCGCCACCAGAGCGTTCAGGTCCACCGCCAGGCGCGACAACTCATGGCTGGCGGCGCTGGTCTGGTTGGCCCCGGCCGCCGACTGGGTGGCCAGGTCGCGGATGTTCACCAGGTTGCGGTCCACCTCGCGGGACACCTGCGCCTGCTCTTCGGAGGCGCTGGCGATCACCAGGTTGCGCTCGTTGATCTGGTTGATGGATTCGGCAATCTGCTCCAAGGCCACGCCCGCGGCGCGGGCCAGTTCCAGGGTGCTCTGGGTACGCTGGTTGCTCTGCTGCATCGACTCCACCGCGTCGCCCGTGCCGTTCTGGATGCCGGCCACCATCTTCTCGATTTCCTGGGTCGACTGGGCGGTGCGATGGGCCAGGGCCCGCACCTCGTCGGCCACCACCGCAAAGCCGCGCCCGGCCTCGCCGGCACGGGCCGCCTCGATGGCCGCGTTGAGGGCCAGCAGGTTGGTCTGCTCGGCGATGGCACGGATCACGTCCAGCACCTTGCCGATATCCCGGCCCTGGGTCGCCAGGCCTTCGATCATCACCGAGGTGCTCTGCACGTCGTGGGTCATGGTCTGGATCGCGTCCACGGTTTCCACCACCCGGTCGCGACCTTCGCGAGCGGCCTGGGTCGACTGCCGGGAAGCCTCGGAAGTGGACACCGCGTTGCGTGCCACCTCCTCCACCGCGGCGGTCATTTCGTTGACCGCAGTGGCCGCCTGTTCGATCTCGTTGTTCTGCTGCTGCAAGCCGCGGGAAGCCTCTTCAGTGACCGCGCTGAGTTCTTCCGAGGCCGAGGCCAGCTGGGTCGCCGAGCCGGCGATCTGCTCGATGGTGCGGCGCAGGCTGGCCTGCATCTCGGCCAGGGCCTGCAACAGCCGCGCCGGCTCGTCCTTGCCATCAACCTCGATGGCCTGGCGCAGGTTGCCGCCGGCGATCACCTGCGCGGCATTCAGGGCCTTGTTCAAGGGGGTAACGATGCTGCGGGTGAGCAACAACGCCAGAACAATGGTCAGCAGCGCGGCAAGCACAGCCACCGCCACAATCCCGGCGATGGCGCTGCTGTAGTGCTCGCCGGCAGCCTTGGAAGCGCTCCTGGCATCAGCAGCGTTGATCGCGATCAGTTGGTTCAACTGCTCGCCCATCTGGTCTGTGCCTTCCTTGATCCGCGAATTGATCAGGCTGCGCATTTCATCCAGCTTGTTCTGGCGCGACAGTTCGAGCATCTCGTTCTGCGCCTGCAGGTAGTTGTCCAGGGTCGTAGCGAAGGTCTTGTACAGCGCCGCCTCCTGCGGCCCCGCCGGCAAGGCCGCATAGCTGGCCTGGGCCTTCCTGGCGTTGTCCACCAGCACGCCGATGCGCGTCTGGGCTTCTGCCAGGCCTGCCGGCTCGCGGTTCACCAGCACACGGAAGGAAAGAATCCGCAGGCGCAGCACGTTCTCGGTGAGGTTGCCGAGAAAGCCGACACTGGGCAGCTGGTTGCTTTCCATGTCCACCGAGGCTTCGCGGATCACCGCCATGCGATTGACCGCAAACACCCCCAGCACCACGACCAGCAAGGCAATGAAGGCAAAACCGAGGAAAGCACGAGGGGCGATATTCAGGTTACGCAAGGACATAGGACGACTCTCGAGGGAGAACGGGCGACGGGCATCCATGCCGTTGAGCCGTCGGCGCATCAGGGGCTGTGCCGACGTGGGGCGCCGCGCTGTTGGAAGTCCGCGGGCCTGTCAGAGATATCGGCCGAACTTGAGCTTTCATATGGCTGATTGTTAAAAATATTTCTGAATGTGACCGGTGTATCACTGCTGATACAACACAACGAGAAGTGAATCGATAAAGCGCCTCAGCATCGTCCTCAGCCACCGTTTTCGACCCTCGCTCCGGCCACCCGCCTCCCTATGAAAAGTGCAATTCATTCGCCGGAAAAGCCATTTAGTCCATTCCCGCGGCTGCCCATCATGGCCCCAGTCAATAAAAACAACGCTGAGACTGGATATGAAACCTGAAGACTTTCGTGCCGCAACCGACCGCCCGCTGACCGGTGCCGAATACCTGGCCAGCCTGCGCGACGACCGTGAAATCTACATCTATGGCGACCGGGTCAAGGACGTCACCACCCACCCGGCCTTCCGCAACTCCGCGGCCTCCATGGCCCGCCTGTACGACGCCCTGCACGACCCGGCCACCAAGGAGCAACTGTGCTGGGACACCGACACCGGCAACGGCGGCTACACCCACAAGTTCTTCCGTTCGGCGAAAAGCCCCGATGAACTGCGCCAGCAGCGCGACGCCATCGCCGACTGGTCGCGCCTGACCTATGGCTGGATGGGCCGCAGCCCCGACTACAAGGCCGCCTTCGGCAGCGCCCTGGGGGCCAACCCGGAGTTCTACGGGCGCTTCGCAGACAACGCCCGCACCTGGTACAAGCGCATCCAGGAAGCCTGCCTCTACCTCAACCACGCCATCGTCAACCCACCCATCGACCGCGACAAACCGGTGGATCAGGTCAAGGACGTGTTCATCTCGGTGGACGAGGAAGTCGAGGGCGGGATCATCGTCAGCGGCGCCAAGGTGGTGGCCACCAACTCGGCCCTGACCCACTACAACTTCGTCGGCCAGGGCTCGGCCCAGTTGCTGGGGGACAACACCGATTTCGCCCTGATGTTCATCGCGCCGATGAACACCCGGGGCATGAAGCTGATCTGCCGCCCTTCCTATGAACTGCAGGCCGGCATGACCGGCTCGCCCTTCGACTACCCGCTGTCCAGCCGCTTCGACGAGAACGACGCGATCCTGATCATGGACAAGGTGTTCATCCCCTGGGAAAACGTGCTGATCTACCGCGATTTCGAGCGCTGCCGCCAATGGTTCCCCCAGGGCGGGTTCGGCCGCCTGTTCCCGATGCAGGGCTGCACCCGGCTGGCGGTCAAGCTGGATTTCATCACTGGCCTGCTGGTCAAGGCCCTGCAATGCACCGGTTCCCTGGAGTTTCGCGGGGTCCAGGCGCAGGTTGGCGAAGTGGTGGCCTGGCGCAACCTGTTCTGGTCCCTGACCGACGCCATGCATGGCAACGCCAGTGAATGGATGAACGGTGTCTACTTGCCCAGCACCCAGGCGCTGCAGGCTTACCGGGTGCTGGCGCCCCAGGCCTACACCGACATCAAGAAGATCATCGAGCAGGTGGTGGCCAGCGGCCTGATCTACCTGCCCTCCGGCTCCCGCGACCTCAAGGACCCGGTGCTCAACCAGTACCTCGGCACCTACTGCCGGGGCTCCGGGGGCATGGGCCACGAGGAGCGGATCAAGATCCTCAAGCTTCTGTGGGACGCCATCGGCACCGAATTCGGCGGCCGCCACGAGTTGTACGAGATCAACTACGCCGGCAGCCAGGACGAGATCCGCATGCAGTGCCTGCGCCACGCCCAGGCCAGCGGCTCAATGAAAGCCATGACCGACCTGGTGGACAAGTGCCTGGGGGACTACGACCTCGACGGCTGGACCGTGCCGCACCTGAGCAACCCGGATGACATCAACATGCTGGACCGCATCCGCCAATAGCCCACGCCACATGCAGGAGCGGGCTTGTGCAGGCGCTGGCTTGCCAGCGAAAACGCCCGCCAGAGCGCCACCAGGCCCAGGCCCCTTCGTCGGCAAGCCGGCTCCTGCAGCGCAATGCCCTGCGTCCACGAGGAATTCGTCATGTCTGTACTCGATCCCAAGCAACTCGCCTTTCGCAACGCCATGGCGCACATGACCGCAGCGGTCAACGTCATCACCAGCAACGGCCCCGCCGGCCGCTGCGGCATCACCGCCACGGCGGTCTGCTCGGTCACCGACAGCCCGCCGACACTGATGGTCTGCGTCAACCGCAACAGCGCCCTGAACCCGGTGTTCAAGGGCAACGGGCGGTTGTGCGTCAACGTCCTCAGCGGCGAACACGAAGAAGTGGCCCGGCACTTTGCCGGCATGACCGGCGTGGCCATGGACCAGCGCTTCGGCCTGCACCCCTGGCGCGACGGCCTGCAGGCCCTGCCGGTGCTGGAGGGCGCCCTGGCCAGCCTGCAGGGGCGCATCACCGAGGTCCAGGAAATCGGCACACACTCGGTAATGCTGGTGGAACTGGATGAAATCGGCGTGCTGGAGCACGGCGACTCACTGGTGTACTTCAGCCGTTGCTTCCATCGCCTGGCCCACCCTTGCCGGGCGGCCTGAACCCTTCCCTCCTGGCCGTCATTTCCCGCGCCTGGATGCCCGCCGGCATCCGGGCCAAGGGCCACCTCCTGCATCTGTAGGATGGCGCGGCTCTTCCAAGCCATCGATACTCGAACCAGGCCCTGCCCACGTCCCCTGACGTACCGGTCCCAAACCCCTTCCGTGACGAAAACAATAACAACGTCGCACAGAGGTACAGACCCATGAACCACCCCGAGCGTGCCCCGGCCAGCCTGTTGCAGGCCTTCAGCGAACTGACCCTTGAACTGCAGCAACTGGCGCAGAACAGGGACATCGAAAACCTGCACCAGCATGCACTGGCGCGCATCAGCAGGCTCCTGCCTTTCGACAGCGCCTGGTGGGGCCGTGCCGCACTGGTGGATGGCCTGCCGGATGAACACAGCTGCTACCTGTACCGCCTGCCACCGAGCTACCTGCCGGACTGGCAATCGATCCGCCACATCGATGTCACGGTGAGCCGGGTCCACGAGGTGCCGGGCCGGGCGGTGATCGTCGACATGGCCGATCCGGACAACGGCCCCGGCCTCAACTGGCTGGGCCGCCAGTACAACATCGGCGAACTGCTGTGCGTGGTGCACATCGACCCCCACACCCACCTGAACAATCACCTGGCGCTGTACCGCGCCCCGGGAGCGCCGCGCTTCAACCAGGGCGACTGCCACCTGCTGAACAACCTGATGCTGCACCTGGTGGCCGCAGTGTCGGCCAACCAGATCCGCACCCTGGTGGCCATGCGCGAGAAACTCACCGGCCCGCGCAACCTGGCCCTGGCCGTGTGCGACCAGCGCGGCGTGCTGCAATGCGCCGAACGCGGCTTCGTCGACCTGCTGCTGCATGAATGGCCGCAGTGGAGCGGCCCGCAACTGCCCATGGCGCTGGACCCCGGCGGCTTCGAAGGCAAGTCCCTGCAGGTGGAATCCTCGGCGGTAGGCGACCTCTGCCTCCTGGCGGCCCGCAGCCGCAACCTGCTGCCCCGGCTCAGCCCACGGGAAAATGCCGTCGCCCAGTGCTTCGGCGAAGGCAAGACCTACAAGGAAGTGGCCCGGGACCTGGGCATGTCGCCCAACACCGTGCGCCATCACATTCGGGCCATCTACAGCAAGCTCGGGGTCAAGGACAAGGCCCGCATCGCCCAGTTGCTGCATGCCCCTCCCGGCTGATTCCGCCCCCTGACCACCCTTGACCAGTGCCGTCGAATGTGACGGCCACGGGCAGCCTTTGCCCTTTTTCCAGCCCCTGCCGTGTGCCGGCGAGCCGTTCGCCGAACAACAACTCCAACAAGAGACGCACCGCCCATGACCACGCCCGTGCCCCGCATCACCCTGGCCCTGACGGCTACCCTGGCCAGCCTTTCACTGAACGCCGCCGACCTCAATGCCCGGGACTTCTTCGCCGCCCCAGCGGGCACCAGCCTGGGCGTGCTGTACCTGCCCGCCACCCGCGCCGGTGATTTCCACGGCCCGGCCGACAGCACGGGCAAGGCCGAGCTGCGAGTCAATGCCATGGCCTACCGCCAAGTGTTCTTCAGCGACCTGTGCGGCACCCTCTGTACCCCGCAGTTCATCGTGCCCTTCGCCGATATCGACGCGCGCCTGCCCGGCGCCGAACGCCACACCGGCGAAAGCGGCTTTGGCGACCCCCAGGTGGGCGGCACGCTGTTCTTCATCAACCAGCCGCAAACCCGCACCTACAGCGGCCTGCTGACCCTGATCACGCTGCCCGTGGGCGAGTACCACGGGCGCAACCCCGACGTCTCCCCCGGGGCCAACCGCTGGGGCGCGACCTTTGTCTACAACTACACCCAGGGCCTGGGGGAAAAGTGGGTGCTGGAGGCCAACCTGGAAGCCCAGCTCTATGGCACCAACGACGACTACTTCGGCAGCGACCTCAAGCAGGACCCGCTCTACCGCCTGCAGGCCTTCGCCTCTTACGACTTCACCCCCGCCACCTATGGTGCCCTGCGCCTGATCCACGCCGATGGCGGCGAACTGCGGATCAACGACCGGCGCATCGACGACACCCACAAGCGCTACACCCAGGTCGGGTTCGAGCTCGGCCACTGGCTGGACAAGCAGAACCAGCTGATGTTCGGCCTGTCGCAGAACGTCGCCACCCAGAACGGCTTTGCCGGCACCGACGCCCTGCTGCGCCTGGTCCATGTGTTCTGACCCCCTTGCCTTAGGAGCCTGTCCATGAACACCCAGAACCCCGCCTTGAGCCAGAACCCGCCGATCACCCGCCAGCCCCTCGGGCTCCAGGCGGCCATCGTGCTGTTCGCCGCCATCACCCCCGCGGTGCTGCTGACGGCCCCGGCCATTGCCGCGCAACTGGCCAGCCAGTGGCAACTGAGCCCCTCCCAGATCGGCGACCTGTTTTCCGCCGAGCTGGGGGCCATGAGCCTGGCCACCCTGCCCGCCATCTGGTGGCTGAAACACATCGACTGGCGCCGCGCGGCGCTGTGCAGCGCCCTGCTGTTCATTCTCGCCAACCTGCTGTCGATGCTCGCCAACGACTATTCGCTGCTGCTGATCGCACGCTCGTGCAGTGCCCTGGCCGGCGGCTCGCTGATGATCATCTGCCTGGCCAGCGCCGCCGCCAGCCCCAACCCCAGTCGCGCCTACGGCTTCTGGGTGATGGGCCAGCTGGTGCTGGGGGCCATCGGCCTGAGCCTGCTGCCCATGCTCTTCGAGCGCTTCGGCCTGGGTGCGTGCTACCTGATCATGGCGCTGCTGATGCTGCTGTGCCTGCCCCTGGCTCGCAGCTTTCCAGCGGGCGCGGCGAAGGCCGCCAGCCATGAAGCCAAGGCCCCGCCGGTTTCCAGGGCCAAGGCCACCCTGGGGATTCTCGGCATCCTGACCTTCTACATCAGCCTCAGCGGGGTCTGGACCTTCATCGGCGCCATCGGTGGCCAGTCCGGCCTTTCGGCACAGACCAGCGGCGACGTGCTGGCCATCGCCACCCTGATGGGCATTGCCGGCGCCCTGTGCGCCACCCTGTTCGGCGATCGCCTGCCCCGTAGCGCCCTGCTCCTGCTGGGCTACGGCCTGATGGCCGGCTCGGTGCTGCTGCTTCTGGGCCAGCCGCAACTGGCGCGCTTTGCCCTGGCGGCGCTGGTGTTCAAGTTCACCTGGACCTTCATCCTGCCGCTGATCCTCGCGCGCATGGCCGAAATGGACCGCAGCGGCCGCCTGATGAACGCCTCCAACCTGGTGATCAGCGCCGGCCTGGCCATAGGCCCGACCATCGCCGGGCGGCTGATCGAAGGCAGCGGCGGCTTCCGCGGGCTGCTGCTGGCGGGCGCCGCAATCACCCTGCTGTCCATGGCCCTGGTACTCAGTTGCCGGCCTGCACGCTAACGCTCTCGGTGCCCTGATGCCCCTGGCACCGAGGGCCTGGGCCAGCCGCTGTCGCGTTGTAAATTCCACCCTGAAAAATGGATATCACCATGACCTGTAAAAGCGCGTTTTTCTTCGACGAACTCAGCCTGTGGCACAGCGGCGGCCCCCACGTCCTGACCCTGCCGGTGGGGGGCTGGGTACAGCCGCCAGCCGCCGCCGGGCACGCCGAATCACCGGAAACCAAACGCCGTTTGAAAAGCCTGATGGATGTCTCCGGCCTGACCCGACAGTTGCACCTGCGCAGCGCCGCAGCGGCCACCGAAGACGACCTGCTGCGGGTCCACAGTGCTGCCTACCTGCAGCGTTTCAAGGCCTTGAGCGACGCCGGTGGCGGTCACCTCGGCGACGAGGCGCCGGTGGGCCCGGGCAGCTATGAAATCGCCCAGCTGTCCGCCGGGCTGGCCATGGCCGCCGTGGACGCCGTGCTCAGCGGCGAAGCCGATAACGCCTATTCCCTGTCCCGTCCACCGGGACACCACTGCACCCGCGACCAGGCCATGGGCTTCTGTTTCCTGGCCAACATCGCCATCGCCATCGAGGCCGCCAAGGCCCGTCATGGACTGGGCAAGGTAGCGGTCATCGACTGGGACGTGCACCACGGCAACGGCACCCAGTCGATCTTCGAGGAGCGGGCCGACGTGCTGACCCTGTCCCTGCACCAGGACGGTTGCTTCCCTCCGGGCTATGGCGGTGAACAGGACCGCGGGCGCGGCGCCGGCCTGGGCTGCAACATCAATATCCCGCTGCTGCCGGGCAGTGGCCACGACGCCTACCTGTACGCCATGCAGCGCATCGTGATAC
Source organism: Pseudomonas sp. JV245A (assembly GCF_032424515.1). Lineage (NCBI taxonomy): Bacteria > Pseudomonadati > Pseudomonadota > Gammaproteobacteria > Pseudomonadales > Pseudomonadaceae > Pseudomonas > Pseudomonas sp. JV245A. Next base: position 21,581 of record NZ_VYKE01000065.1, on the reverse strand, counting down.
CGGCCCTGGAGCGCTTCGAGCCGGAACTGATCATTGTCGCCTGTGGCTATGACGCCAACGCCGTGGACCCCCTGGCGCGGATGCTGCTGCACAGTGACTCGTTCCGCGAGATGACCCAGTGCCTGAAGGATGCTGCCGAGCGCCTGTGCCGAGGGCGCCTGGTGCTGGTGCATGAAGGCGGCTACTCCGAGGCCTACGTACCGTTTTGCGGGCTGGCCACCCTGGAGGCGCTGTCGGGAATCCGCACCGCCGTCGCCGACCCGATGCTGGAGTTCGTACGCCTGCAACAGCCCAAGGAGCCATTCGTGACCTTTCAACGCCAGTTGCTCGACCTTCAAGCCCAAGCCATGGAGGCTGCCGGGCGCTGACCCCCGCTCTGGTGCCGGAACGAGCAAGCCCCGCCACCCGAGCGGCGGCATCCACCAACGGCGTTCCCCGGAGCCCGGGCTCCAGCCAGCGGAACGCCGCTCTGCCCAACCGGCCATCCTTCCCCCGCTCCCCTGGGCTACTTGCTGCAACAGTGTGGCCCGGGTGGGTCAGTTGCCTTGCTCCAGGCCCCGGAGATTGTCGCCACAGGCGTGACCGACGCTTTCGGCTGCCGGGCTTGCCAGGGTTGCGGCTAACCCCAGGGCGCGTGCTTCACTGGGAGTTTGCTGGAAGCGGCTCTTGAAGGCCCGGGCAAAATGCGCCTGGCTGGCAAAGCCGTGCCGGTAGGCGATCTCGCTGATATCCAGGCCCGCTCCCTGGCTGCTGCACAGCAACTGACGGGCCTGTTGCAGGCGTTTTTCCAGGATGAAGCGGCTGGGTAGCGTTTCTTCCAGGGCGAACAGCCGGGCCAGGTGCCGGGTGGAAATGCCGGTCTGGGCCGCCACCCGCTCGCAGCTCAGGGTCGGGTCGGCCAGCTGTTCATGGATGCATTGCTTGGCCGCCAGCAGGTAGGAGGCGCTCAGGGCGTTGATTGGCCGTTCCCCCACATGCCCGGCAATGATGCTGGCCAGAAGCTCGAAGGCCTGCTCCTGATAAGCCTCGGCCTCGGCGCACAGGGGTTGCTGGAAAAAGCCCCGGGTACGTTCGCCCAGGGTGCGCAGCAACAGGCGCTGGACCCCGCTTTCGACGCTGATCCGCAAAGGCCGGTCGAAGCGTTTCAGGCAGCGTTCGGCGAACTGCTGCTGGGGAATGTCGAAGATGAACTGGCGCATGGCCCCGGAAAAGCCGAACAGATAGGGCTTGTCGGTGCGGTAGACCACCAGCTCCCCCGGCTCCAGCACCTGGCAGGCGCCATCCTGGTAGAAGAACGAGCCGCTGCCGGTGACCAGGGACACGAAGATCGACTCCTTGGGCACGCCGCGGATCATCGAGGTGTCGCGCTCCACCACGTGTTCGTTGCCGACGATGCGGGCCAGGCGCATGGCGCTCAATTGCAGGTTGTCCTGGCTGGCGGCGAAACCGCCCTCGGCGTAGGAGTTGCACTTGAGCCCCACCAGGGTGCTGGCGTTGTAGTCCTCCCAGAAGGCCAGGCGTTGGTCCAGGTCGACGGCCTGGGTGCTGGCATGCCGGGTTTCGAGCAAGGCGCATGGAGACATTGTTGTTCTTCTCATGGCGGCGGGATGTTCCCCGGACGGCAAGGCAGTGTCCGGACACCTGGGGCCGCAGGCACTGCGGGCTGCGGCCATTCATTAACATCTGAACTATATAGCCTGTCAACTTGAAACGCAGTGGGGCCCGGTCGCTTTGAGTGCGTCATCGGCTCTCTATCGGCCGTAGGAAAAAAGCCGTCCGAAACAGACAAACAACCAGTCCGATCCGTGCAAACCCTTGCCCCGCTCCCGACCTAAAGTCTGCGCCGTACCCCCGTGGCCGCCCTGCCCGGCTGCCCAGGCTCCTCCCATAACAACAACCGAGGCCCACCATGCCCGAAGCCGCCCACCGTGAATTCTGGAAAGACCTGCAACCGATCGCCAACTGCTTCAAGCCCGACGCCAAGCCGGAGGTCTACCTGCCCGACGCCGCCAGCGACGACCTGAGCCTGTACGTGCCCTTCACCGAGACCGTGTCCTCACGACCACTGTGGATCTCCCCCAGCGAAAACCGCTGGTGCGACATTCTCCTGGCCCGCAGCGCCGGGCTGGTGAACCGCCACTACCACCCCCACGAAGTCTTCGCCTACACCCTGTCCGGCAAATGGGGCTACCTGGAGCACGAGTGGACCGCCACCGCCGGGGACTTCGTCTACGAGACCCCGGGCGAAGGCCACACCCTGGTGGCCTATGAGCATGAGCAGCCGATGCGGGTGTTCTTCATCGTCAAGGGCCCGCTGATCTGGCTCGACGAACAGGGCGAGCCCGACGGCTACTTCGACGTGCACTCCTACATCGCCATGTGCCGCACCCACTACGAAAAGATCGGCCTGGGCGCAGCCCATATCGACACCCTGTTCCGCTGACCGGCGCTGCCCACGCCTCCTTCGGAGAACCACCATGGCTTATAAAAACAACAAGGCCGGTTACGAGAACACCTTGCTGGGGGTGCTGTTCCTGACCTTCGGTTTCGTCTTTTTCGATCGTCTGGCGCTGTCCTTCCTGTTCCCCTTCATGGCTGACGAGTTGCAACTGAGCAACAGCCACCTGGGCATGCTGTCGTCGATCCTGGCCCTGGCCTGGGCGGTGTCCGGGGCCCTGGTGGGTGCCTGGTCGGACCGCCGGGGCGTGCGCAAGCCGTTGCTGATCGTCGCGGTGATCCTGTTTTCCCTGTGCTCGGCGCTGTCCGGGCTGGTCACCGGCTTTCTCAGCCTTTTGCTGTTCCGCGCCATCATGGGGCTGGCCGAGGGGCCGATCCTGCCGCTCTCCCAATCGCTGATGGTGGAAGCCTCCTCGCCCCATCGCCGGGGCCTGAACATGGGCCTGCTGCAAGGGTCGGCGGCGGGCCTGTTGGGCGCGGTGATCGGCCCGCCGGTGCTGATCGCCCTGGCCGAAGCCTACGGCTGGCGCCACGCCTTCATCATTTCGCTGATTCCCGGGCTACTGATCGCCCTGCTGATCTGGCGCTACGTGCAGCCCGACCCACCGCGACACGAACCGCGAGCGCACACCCCGTCCAGCCCGGGTGGCAGCCATCGCCTGGCCCTGCTCAAGAGCCGCAACATCGTGCTCTGCACCCTCATCAGCTGCGTGTTCCTGACCTGGTTCATCATCCTGATTTCCTTCACCCCGACCTTCCTGGTCAAGGTTCGCGACTACAGCCCGGCCAGCATGGGCACGGTGATGAGCTGCCTGGGAGGCGCCTGGGTGCTCTGGGGCTTCGGCGTGCCGGCAATCTCCGACCGCCTCGGCCGGCGCCCGACCCTGGTGCTGTTCTCGCTGATTGCCGCTTGCTGTCCCATCGCCCTGCTCTACGCCTCGTCGCCCTGGATGCTCGGGGTGCTGATGCTGCTGACCTACACCGGCCTGGGCTGCTTCACCCTGTTCATGGCCACCATCCCCGCGGAAACCGTGCCCCGCGAAGTCATGGCCACGGCCCTGGGCATGATCATGGGCATCGGCGAGCTGGTGGGCGGCTTCATCGCTCCGACCATTGCCGGCTTCGCCGCCGACCGCTTCGGCCTGTCGATCGTCATGTGGATGTCCTGCGGCGGCGCATTGCTGGCCGCCGTGCTGGCCCTGTTCCTCAAGGAAACCGCCCCCGCGGTACTGGCCCGCCAACAACGCCGGCACCCCGGCCCCCACCCTGCACCCAGCCCGAGCCTGGGAGGAAACCCATGATCAAAGCACTGCAATGGCATGCCGCCCGCGACCTGCGCCTGACTCAGTTGGAACCGCGCCAGCCCGGCCCCGGCGAGGTGCTGCTGCAAGTCGCCTACTGCGGCATCTGCGGCAGCGACCTGCATGAGTACGCCGACGGCCCTCACTCCATACCTCAGCAGGTAGTTCACCCACTGTCCGGTTGCCGGGCGCCGCTGACCCTGGGCCACGAGTTCTGCGGCCAGGTAGTAGCCCTGGGCCAGGGCGTGGATGCACGGCTATTGGGCCAGCGGGTGGCGGTGGAACCCGAATACCGCTGCGGCGAGTGCTCGTACTGCCAGATGGGCCAGTACAACCTCTGTGAATCCATGGGCTTTATCGGCCTGATGGGCGACGGCGGCTTTGCCGAACAGGCGGTGGTACCGGCCTACATGCTGCACCTGCTGCCGGACAGCGTCAGCTTCAAGCAGGCGGCCGTGCTGGAGCCGGCAGCGGTGGCCTACCACGCCTTGAACCAGAGCAGCCTGATGGCCGGCGACAGTTGCGCGGTGTTCGGCCTGGGGCCCATCGGCCTGCTGCTGGTGCTACTGGCACGGTTGCGAGGGGTGGAACGGATCTACGCCGTGGACCTGGACCCCGAGCGCCGGCGCCTGGCCCTGGAGTTCGGCGCCTCTGAGGCCCTGGACGGCGCCGACCCGCAACTGCAGGCACGCCTGCGGCAACTGAGCGCCGGTGGTATCGACAGCGCCTTTGAGGCCGCCGGTAGCCAGCAGACCCTGAGCCATGCCCTGCACTGCCTGCGCAAGGGCGGCGAAGCGGTGCTGGTGGGCTTGATGGGCGACGTGCAGTTCGATGCCTTCCACCTGGTGAACAACGAGTTGCGCCTGCTCGGCAGCGTCGGCTACCGCCACGTCTACCCCGAACTGATCCAGCTGCTGGCCAGCGGGCGCCTGGACCTGAGCCGGGCGGTCACCCGCTGCCTGGCCCTGGAACAGGCGGTGGAGCAAGGCTTCCAGGCGCTGTTGCAAGACAAGAGCCAGATCAAGGTGCTGGTCAACCCGACCCCGGCCCTGGCCGATGCCTGAACAAACAATGTGCAACCGACACTCAAGACAAAAACAACAAGAATCGAGTACCCGACATGAATGCAACCTATGCGCTGTGCCCGCTGCTGGCCGCCTTGCTGCTGCCCCTTGATTGCCTTGCCCAGACGCCGCCCACGCCGCGTACCGGCCCGCTGTCCGACCTGGGGGACTACCTGGCCGACCGTGGCATAACGCCCCATGTCCAGTTCCTCAGCCTGGCCATGAAGAACCTGGACACGGGCCCCCGACCCCACAGTTTCGGCAACAGCGGCGACCTGTTCGTCGGTGCCGATATCGATCTGGGGACCTTCGCCGGCCTCGACGGCGCAGCCCTGCACTTCGAGCAGACGCTGTTCATCCTCGACCACGAGACCGGCGTGCCCACCTCGCGCAACTGGCAGGGCGCCGCCGGCAGCTACTTCGGCGGCGCGCCGATCCACAACGACCTCACCAGCAACCAGTTGAGCCTGCTGACCTACCAGCAGACCTGGCTCGACGGCCGGGTCGACCTGAGCCTGGGGCGGACCAACGCCCGGCGCTACTTCTATATCTACAACTGCGAAAGCACGGTGACCTGCAACGACCCGATCATCGACTCTTCCACCGGCATCCTGCCGCCACCCTACGGCAGCTGGGGCGGCTACCTGAAATACCAGCTGACGCCCCAGTGGTACGTGCATGGCGGCGCCTTCGAGTCCAACCCGGTGGACTACCTGAAGGAGCGCAAGGGCCTGGATTTCAGTACCGACGACGCCAGCGGCACCAGCCTGCTGCTGGGCATCGGCAGCCAGAACCGCGATGCCTACAGCTCCCACTACGAGCTCAATGGCTACTACAACACCTCCAAGCAGGTGGACCCGCTGACCGGGGCCATGGACTTCGGCACCGGCGGTGCCTTCTTCAAGTTCCAGCAGGCACTGTGGCGTGCCGACGCCGGTACCGGCAGTGCGCCCCAGGCCCTGCTGCTGTTCGGTTCGCTGTCGGCGGCGGCCGATGACAAGCAGCCCTTCAGCCAGTTCGCCGAGGCCGGGCTGACCTACCTCGCGCCCTTCGACCGGCCCCAGGACAAGCTCAACCTCAAGGCCAGCTACCTGCGCCTCAACGACCACCAGCTGCGCTTCCAGCAGCAGGCCCGCATCGCCAACGGCGGCGACCCGCGCCTGGGCGAACGCAATGTCTACGCACTGGAAGCCAACGCCCATATCGCCCTGACCCGGCAACTGGCCCTGGAGCCCAGCATCCAGTACCTGGTCAACCCGGACAACTTCTACAACCCCGAAGCCCGCGAGCTGAGCGGCAACGGCTTTGTCGTCGGCCTGCAAATGACCCTCGACGTCGGCTCGCTGCTGGGGCTCTGAGATGGATTTCTGTGACTGCCAACGAGGTACCTCCGATGAGTGAAACAACCACGCAGACCTTCGACTACATCGTGGTGGGCGCCGGTTCCGCCGGTTGCGTGCTGGCCAACCGACTGTCCGCCGATCCCAAGGTCCAGGTGTGCCTGATCGAAGCCGGGCCCAGTGACCGCACCTTGCTGCCCGCCGCCTATGTGCGTACCCCGGCGGGGATCATCCGCCTGATCGCCAACCCGCGCTGGAACTGGATGCACCAGTTCAGCCCACAGGCCAGCAGTGGCGACGTGCCGATCCCCTGCCCCCGGGGCCGGGTCTGGGGCGGCTCCAGCGCGATCAACGGCATGATCTATATCCGCGGCCATCGCCTGGACTTCGACCGCTGGGCCGCCGCCGGCAACCAGGGCTGGAGCCATGACGAACTGCTGCCCTACTTCAAGCGCTCGGAGCATTTCGAACCCGGCACCTCGCCGTGGCACGGCCAGCACGGCGAGCTCAACGTCGCCGAGCAGCGCAGCCCGAGCCCGGTCAATCAGGTGTTCTACCAGGCCGCCACCGAGCTGGGCTGGAGCTACAATCCGGACTTCAATGGCCCGGAGCAGGAAGGCTTCGGGCCCTTCCATGTCACCCAGATCAACGGCGAGCGCTGCAGCGCGGCACGGGCCTTCCTGCACCCGATCCTGCACCGGCAGAACCTGACGGTACTGAGCAGCACCCTGACCCACCGGGTGTTGCTGCAAGGCACTCGTGCCAGCGGTGTGGAAATCAGCCAGGACGGCCGGGTCTGGCAACTGCTGGCACGCCGGGAAGTGATCCTGTGCGCCGGGGCGATCAACTCGCCGCAACTGCTGTTGCTGTCCGGCATCGGCCCGGCCGAGGAGCTTGCGCGCCACGGGATCGTTTCCCGCCACCCGCTGCCAGGGGTCGGGCTCAACCTGCAGGATCACCAGGACATCGTGCTGATGTACCGCAGCGACCCCGAGCTGGGCTACGGCATTTCCGCCAAGGGCCTGCTGCCCCTGGCCCGCTCACCCTGGCAGTACCTGACCCGGCGCCAGGGCCCGCTGACCTCCAATACCGTCGAGTCCGGAGCCTTCCTGCGCCTTGCGCCCGAGGACCCGGTGCCGGAACTGGGGCTGATCGTCGCCCCGGCCCTGAAGAACCAGCCCCAGCGCCTGATCCCCGTGGGCCACGGCATCAGCCTGCATGTGGCGGTGATGCACCCGCAGAGCCGCGGCCGGGTGCGCCTGAATTCCGCCGACCCGCACGACAAGCCGCTGATCGACGCCAACTTCCTCAGCCACCCCGAAGACCTGCGCAAGCTGGTGGCCGGCTTGCGCCTGGTGCGCCAGCTGGCAGCGACCCGGGCCTTCTCCCAACGCCTCAAGGGCGAACTGGTGCCCGGCCCGCAGGTGCAGAGCCAGGAGCAGATCGAGCAATGGATCCGCCAGCACCTGGGCACGGTGTTTCACCCGGTGGGCAGCTGCAAGATGGGCCACGACGAACTGGCGGTGGTGGACGACCAGTTGCGGGTCCACGGCCTCCAGGGGCTGCGGGTGGCGGACGCCTCGATCATGCCGAGCCTGGTCACCGGCAACACCAATGCGGCGGCAATCATGATCGGCGAAAAGGCCGCAGACCTGTTGCTGGGCACGGCACCGGCGCAACCGAGCAACGTGCTTCAAGGCGAAGCTTGCACCTGATGCCGGGGCTCAGGGGCGCTTGGGTGCCTCGGCACTCCAGAGCACCGGCCAGTCTTCGTAGCCCAGGCCGCTGCAGGTGGGCATGCGCCGATAATCGGTGAGCTGGAAGGCCTGGCCATCGAAGTGCCAACTGGCCATTTCACCGCAGTCGCCTATCCCGCGGCCCATGAGGAAACTGCTGAGCTCGCCGGTCTCGGGGTAATAGTTGAGGCCCCCGGCATGGTCGACGCTGCCGGCCGGCAACGCCTGCATCTGCAGGGGCTGCAGCGCATAGGGCGCCGTGCGCGAGCGGCTGCTGATATCGAACAGGCAGATGTAGGCACCGCAATCGGAGAACTCGAAGACCAGCGCCTGCTGCGCGGTCAGCGGATAGACCTCGATCCTCGGTGGCATGACGTAGTCGTCGGCGTCTTCGGTCTTTGCCGGCGGCAAGGTTTTGCGCACCGCCGCCAGCAGCCCGGTGCGCTCTCGGGCGCCGAGGGGCTTCACCCCGGGATAGGGGCGCAATGCCGCGGCCGGCTGCAACCCGGGCACCGCGCTGGCCGGCTGTTCGCCGGGCGCGGCCAGGGCGCTGACCGTGCCCTGGCGCTGCTGCACCTGGTCCACCCGTTGCAGCAAGTCCGGCAACCCCTTGAGCAGCACCTGGGCCGGCTCCTCTCCCGGCAGTTCCAGCACCTGCCCGGCCCGCAGCCGCGCCAGCCATTGCCGGGCCAGGGGCTGGTCATCAACCCGGTAGTACTGTTGTTCACGGGTGCTGTCGGGGGCTTCCACTTCCTGGACCAGCGCCGCCAGCAAGCCGGGCTCCAGCGGCTGGCCATCCAGGCGCAATGCACCAAGTTCCAATGGCGCGCCCTGGTGCTCCAGTTGCAGTTGCAACAGGCCTTCGGGGCCGGCCTGGCTGCGGATTTTCAGGGTCAGGTGGTTGACCCGCTCGGCAAAATCGATGTTCGGCGCGTAGAGCAGTTGGCAGTCGCGGCGGTTGTCGCACGCGCCGATCCAGCCCTCCTGTTGCAACCACAGCGGCGTCAGCTCCGGCAGCTCCCGGGCCAGGCACGGCAAGGCGCCAAGCACCAGCAGGGGCAACACAACGGTACGCAGCATGACGACGCTCCTTGTCGGGCAAAGGCGCGGATTCTGCCACGCCCGCCAGGCGGCGAATACCGCCAGGGTCAGTTGCCTGGGCGCGGCTCCATGGCATCAGCCCTGCCCCAGGGATCAGGCACCCGGCGCATTTGCGCCAGGGGCAGGCGCCTGCCCCTGGCGCAAGCGGTATTCCCCCGGCGCGGTCTTGGCGTAACGCTGGAAAAACCGGCTGAAATAGGCCGGGTCCTTGAAACCCAGCTGGTAGCAGATTTCGTTGATCGAGCTGCCGGTGAACAGCAGCAGGCGCTTGGACTCCTGCATCACCCGTTCATGCACCAGGCGCTTGGACGGCAGGTCGGCGATGCGCCGGCAGACATCATTGAGGCGCGCCTCGGTCACTCCCAGGCTGCTGGCGTAGCGGCCCAGGGGCCAGTGCTCCAGGTAGCGGGCCTCGATCAGCTCGTTGAAGCGGTGGAAGATCTGCAGGTCTTCATGGCGTGCCGGGCGCGCCGTCAGGGAGTTGGCCGACAACCGCAGCAGGCTGATCATCAGCAGCCGGGTCAGGGCTTCCAGCGCCGGCTCGCGCCCCGGGCCCTGCCCGGCAATCTCCCGCTGCAATTCATGGAACAGGCCCTCCAGGCGTCGTACTTCGCCGGCGAACTGCGGCCCCAGGCGCGCCAGGGCCACGCACACCGGCGGCACCTGGGGCGCCGGGGCCAGTGCCGGGTCGGCGCCGATCAACTCCCACACCAGTTGCTGGCGCACGGTCAGCACATGGCCTTCGCTGTCGGCCTCGGTGACGAAGGCGTGGGGAATGGTCGGCGGGGTCAGGAAGAACATCGGCCCCGACTCCAGATACTGCTGATCGTCGAGGTAGACCCGCACCGCGCCGCTCTGCACGTAATGCACCTGGAAGAAACGGTCGTGGCGATGCACCGGCATGTTGCGACCGAAGAAGCCGGCCAGGTTGCTGAGCTTGTCGTAGTGCACCTGGGCATCGGCGTAACGCTGGTCGTAGACCTGGCCGATGTTGATGTTGGGAATCGGTTGGCGTGGGTTCATGGCGCCCTTCTGTTTTTATTTTGATCCACGCGGACCCTGCGCATCCTGCGTGATTCGCGGCTTGCCCGCCACTGCGGGATGGAAGCGGGCAGTCCATCGCTTGACGATCGTTAACATATTAAATATAACGTTAACACATTAACGAAATCGACCCGCCAGCGGCAAGCCGCTACGGGTACGGACACCAGGAGAGCCCGATGAGCCGTGCACTGAACGATCACGCCGGCGGCACCCTGTTCGGCGTTGCGCTGAACTACCAGGGGCTGCTGCAGAGCCATCTGCAGAGCTTCACCCAGCCGCCCTACCAGAAGCCGCCGGTGAAGCCGGTGCTGTTCATCAAGACCCCCAACACCCGCAACAGCCATGAGGCGCCGGTGGTGTTTCCCCAGGGTGTGGAGCGCCTGCAGCCCGGCCCGGCCCTGGGCGTGGTGATCGGCAAGCGCGCCAGCCGGGTGCGCCTGGAAGACGCCCTGGAACACGTGGCCGGCTACACCATCGTCAACGAATTCAGCCTGCCGGAAGACAGCTACTACCGCCCCGCGGTCAAGGCCAAGTGCCGGGACGGCTTCTGCGCCCTGGGCCCGGAACTGGTACCGGCCGCCGAGGTGGCCGACCCCCATGCCCTGAGCCTGGAGCTGTGGGTCAACGGCGAGCGGGTGCAGCACAACAGCACCGCCAACCTGGTGCGCAGCATTCCCCAGCTGATTGCCGAGATCAGCGAGTTCATGACCCTGTACCCCGGTGACGTGCTGATCACCGGCACTCCGGAAGGCCGGGTCGATGTACGCCCCGGCGATCGGGTCGAAGTGCAGATCAGCGGCCTGGGCCGCCTCGCCAACACCATCGTGGCCGAATAAGGAACCGACATGAAACATGCACGCATTCGTTATCAGGGCCAGGTCCACCAGGCCCTGGTCACCGGCCCCAACACCCTGCAACTGGAAGACGGCCGGGTCCTGGCCGAAGACCAGGTGCAGTGGCTGCCGCCGGCCACCGGGACCATGTTCGCCCTGGGCCTGAACTATGCCGACCACGCCGCCGAGCTGGCCTTCAAGCCGCCCACCGAACCGCTGGTGTTCATCAAGTCTCCCGGCACCTACACCGGCCACAAACAGGTGACCTGGCGCCCGGACAACGTCGCCTACATGCACTACGAGTGCGAGCTGGTGGCGGTGATCGGCAAGACCGCGCGCAACGTCAAGCGCGAGGATGCCCTGGACTACCTGGCCGGCTACACCCTGTGCAACGACTATGCGATCCGCGACTATCTGGAGAACTACTACCGGCCCAACCTGCGGGTGAAGAACCGCGATGCCACCACCCCGGTAGGCCCGTGGATCATCGACGCGGCGCAGGTACCCGAACCCAACAACCTGACCCTGCGCACCTGGGTCAACGGCGAGTTGCGCCAGCAAGGCAGCACCGCCGACATGATCTTCGACATCCCCTACCTCATCGAATACCTGTCCGGCTTCATGACCCTGCAACCGGGGGACATGATCGCCACCGGCACCCCCGAAGGCCTGTCCGACGTGGTGCCCGGCGATGAGGTGGTGGTGGAAATCGAAGGCATCGGCCGGCTGGTCAACCGCATCGTCAGCGAAAGCGAATTCTTCACCCATCACGCCCACCCGGAGCCCACTGCCGTGGCCAAGGAGCACGCATAAATGATCAAGCACTGGATCAACGGCCGCGAAGTCGAAAGCCGCGAAGTGTTCACCAACTACAACCCCGCCACCGGTGAAGCCATTGGCGAGGTGGCCAGCGGCGGCGCCGAGGAAATCGCCCAGGCGGTAGCGGCGGCCAAGGACGCCTTTCCGAAATGGGCCAATACCCCGGCCAAGGAACGCGCCCGGCTGATGCGCCGCCTGGGTGCGCTGATCGAAGAGAACGTGCCGCACCTGGCGGAGCTGGAAACCCTGGACACCGGCCTGCCGATCCACCAGACCCGCAACGTGCTGATTCCCCGGGCCTCTCACAACTTCGATTTCTTCGCCGAGGTCTGCACCCGCATGGATGGCCACAGCTATCCGGTGGACGACCAGATGCTCAACTACACCCTGTACCAGCCGGTGGGCGTCTGCGCCCTGGTGTCGCCATGGAACGTGCCGTTCATGACCGCCACCTGGAAGACCGCGCCGTGCCTGGCCCTGGGCAATACCGCGGTGCTGAAGATGAGCGAACTGTCGCCGCTGACCGCCAATGAGCTGGGCCGGCTGGCGGTGGAAGCCGGGATTCCCGCCGGGGTGCTGAACATCGTCCAGGGCTACGGTGCCACCGCCGGCGATGCCCTGGTGCGCCACCCGGACGTGCGGGCAATTTCCTTCACCGGCGGCACCGCCACCGGCAAGAAGATCATGCAGACCGCGGGCCTGAAGAAGTACTCCATGGAACTGGGCGGCAAGTCGCCGGTGCTGATCTTCGAGGACGCCGACCTGGAACGGGCCCTGGACGCCGCGCTGTTCACCATCTTTTCCCTGAACGGCGAGCGCTGCACCGCCGGCAGCCGGATCTTCATCCAGGAAAGCGTCTACCCGCAGTTCGTCAAGGAGTTCGCCGCCCGGGCCAGGCGCCTGATCGTCGGTGACCCGCAGGACCCCAAGACCCAGGTCGGCTCGATGATCACCCAGGCCCACTACGACAAGGTCACCGGCTATATCCGCATCGGCCTGGAAGAAGGCGCAACCCTGCTGGCCGGCGGCCTGGAACGCCCGGCCAACCTGCCGGCGCACCTGGCCCGCGGGCAGTTCATCCAGCCCACGGTGTTCGCCGACGTGGACAACAAGATGCGCATCGCCCAGGAAGAGATCTTCGGCCCGGTGGTGTGCCTGATCCCGTTCAAGGACGAGGCCCAGGCCCTGCAACTGGCCAACGACACCGAGTACGGCCTGGCCTCCTACATCTGGACCCAGGACATCGGCAAGGCCCATCGCCTGGCCCGTGGCATCGAGGCCGGCATGGTGTTCATCAACAGCCAGAACGTGCGCGACCTGCGCCAGCCCTTCGGCGGCATCAAGGGTTCGGGCACCGGTCGCGAAGGCGGCGAATACAGCTTCGAGGTCTTTGCCGAGATCAAGAACGTCTGCCTCTCCATGGGCAGCCACCACATACCGCGCTGGGGCGTGTAAGGTTCAGAACCGTCCCGGATCACCCCAACAAGAAGATGTTTCAGGAGAAGCACCATGGGCGAAGTCGTCATGGCCGCCAAGGTCTGCCACGTACCATCGATGTACCTGTCCGAACTGCCGGGCAAACACCACGGCTGCCGTGAGGCGGCCATTGCCGGGCACAAGGAGATCGCCCGCCGGGCCCGGGAGCTGGGGGCCGACACCGCGGTGGTGTTCGATGTGCACTGGCTGGTCAACAGCGGGTACCACATCAACTGCGGCGAGGCGTTCAACGGCACCTACACCAGCAACGAGCTGCCGCACTTCATCAAGAACATGACCTACGACTACCAGGGCTGCCCGGCGCTGGGTGAGCTGATCGCCGCCGAGGCCAATGCCGCCGACGTGCGCACCCTGGCCCACAACATTCCCAGCCTGGAACTGGAGTACGGCACCCTGGTGCCCATGCGCTACATGCACATGGACGTGCCCGCTGTCGAGCACTTGAAGGTGGTGTCCATCGCCGCCTGGTGCGCCTGGCACCGCCTCGAAGACAGCTTCACCTTTGGCGCCGCGGTGCGCCGGGCCATCGAGAAGAGCGATCGCAAGGTCCTGGTGCTGGCGTCGGGTTCCCTCTCCCACCGTTTCTCCAACGACCGCGAGGCCGAGGCCAACATCCACAACTGGACCCGGGAGTTCGACAAGCAGGTGGACCAGCGGGTGGTGGAGCTGTGGCAGCAGGGCCGCTTCCGCGAGTTCTGCGCCATGCTCCCGGACTACGCCAGCAGCTGTCATGGCGAGGGCGGAATGCACGATACGGCCATGCTCCTGGGGCTGTTGGGCGGGCCTGAATACAACCGCCCAGCGGAAATCGTCACTCCGCTGTTCGGCAGCTCCGGCACCGGCCAGATCAACGCCATCTTCCCTGTCTAGGCCCAGCTGCCACCCTGACTCGCAAGCGGCCGGGTTCCCGCCGGCCACTTGCGAAGGAGTTCCCCATGCCGCATTTCATCGCTGAATACACCGACAACATCGAACAGGCCGCCGACCTGCCGGGGCTGTTCGAAAAGGTCCATGACTACCTGGGCGCCACTGGCGTGTTCCCCCTGGGGGGCATCCGCAGCCGCGGGGTGCGCCTGGACACCTGGCGCATGGCCGACGGCAAGCACGACTACGCCTTCGTCCACATGCGCCTGCAAGTGGGAGCCGGCCGCGACCTGGCCACACGACGCCAGGTCGCCGAAGGCCTGTTCGAGATCATCAAGGCGCACTTCGCCGAGCTTCAGGGCCAGCGCCTCTTGGCCCTGTCGTTCGAAATGAGCGAGCTGGATGCCGAGCTGAACTTCAAGCACAACAACGTGCACGAGTTCCTGCGCGGACAAGCCTGAGGGTAGCCACCGGTAGGAACCGGCTCGCCAGCGAAGCGGCCCTCAGGCCTTGTGCCAGCCCCGGATCCGCCTTCGCCGGCAAGCCGGCTCCTGCAGGCCGGCCACCCACACAAGAACAATAACGAGATCATTGCCATGCCCCACTCAACCCTTGCCACGGCGCCGGTCGCCGAGGTCGATGACTGCTATCGCAAGATCACCTGGCGGCTGATGCCGCTGTTGTTCGTCTGCTACATCTTTGCTCACCTGGATCGCATCAACATCGGTTTCGCCAAGCTGCAGATGACCCAGGACCTGGGCTTCAGCGACAGCGTCTATGGCCTGGGTGCCGGGCTGTTCTTCGTCGCCTACGCGCTGTTCGGGGTGCCCAGCAACCTGGCCCTGGACCGGGTCGGCCCACGGCGCTGGATCGCCTTCCTGATGCTGGTCTGGGGCCTGCTGTCCAGCGCCCTGATGCTGGTGGACAGCGCCTGGGGCTTCTATGTTTTGCGCTTTCTGCTGGGGGTCGCCGAGGCCGGCTTCTTCCCCGGCATCCTGGTGCTGCTCAACCGCTGGTTCCCGGCCAGCCGCCGCGGCCAGGTCACCGCCCTGTTCGCCATCGCCGTGCCCATGGCCGGAGTCATTGGCGGCCCCCTCTCCGGGTGGATCCTGGAAAGCTTCCACGACTTCGGCGGCCTGCGCGGCTGGCAGTGGATGTTCCTCATCGAAGGCCTGCCGGTGGTGCTGCTGGGCCTGGTGGTGCTCAAGGCCCTGCCGGAAAGCATCGAACAGGTGGGCTGGCTGGCCCCGGCGCAGAAGACCTGGCTGCTGCAGGCCCTGCAACAGGAAGAACAGCACAAGTCCATCACCCGTTTCAGCGGCATCCTCAGGGACCGCCACGTCTGGCTGCTGGTGTGCATCTACTTCGCGGTGATGCTGGCGGTGAACACCATCGCCTTCTGGATGCCGACCCTGATCCACCATGCCGGCATCGCCCGGGACAGCAATGTCGGCCTGCTCAGTGCCCTGCCCTACCTGGCAGGCTGCCTGTTCATGCTCGGCGTCGGCCGCTCCTCGGACCGCCTGCGTGAACGCCGCTGGCACCTGGGGGTGCCGCTGCTGATGTCCAGCCTGGGGCTGATCCTCACCGGGCTGGCCCCGGACAACCCCTGGCTGGTGATGTTCGGCCTGCTGGTGGCGGGCATGGGCGCCAGCGCCGCCTTGCCGATGTTCTGGCAACTGCCGCCGGCCTTTCTCGCCAGCAGCACCCAGGCCGCGGGTATCGCCCTGATCAGTTCCTTCGGCAGCGTCGCCGCGTTCCTTGCCCCTTACCTGATCGGCGTGGTGCGCGACGCCACCCAAAGCGCCAGCCTGGCCCTCTACGCCCTGGCCCTGCTGATTGCCTGCGGCGCCTGGCTGGTGCTCCAGGTGCCGGCTCATATCGTCAACCCTCGGGAGAAATAACCATGCTCAGCCCCTCGGATATCCAGGACGCCGCCGCGCGCCTCAACGCCGCCGAGCGCAGCCGTGAACAGATCGGCCAGCTGTCCCTGCAATACCCCGCTATCAGCATCGAAGATGCCTACGCCATCCAGCGCAGCTGGGTGGAACAGAAAATCCGCGACGGGCGCAAGCTGGTGGGCCACAAGATTGGCCTGACCTCACGGGCCATGCAGGTTTCCTCGAACATCACCGAGCCGGATTTCGGCGCCCTGCTGGACGACATGCTGTTCGACGAAGGCAGCGACATTCCCTTCCAGCGCTTCATCGTGCCCCGGGTCGAGGTGGAACTGGCGTTCATCCTCGGCAAGCCGCTCAAGGGGCCCCACTGCACCCTGTTCGATGTGCTGGACGCCACCGACTGGGTGATCCCGGCGCTGGAGATCATCGATGCGCGCATCCAGCAGGTGGACCCGCAGACCCAGGCCACCCGCAAGGTCTTCGACACCATCTCGGACAATGCCGCCAACGCCGGGGTGGTGATGGGTGGCCGCGCCGTGCGTCCAGGGGATGTGGACTTGCGCAAGGTGCCGGCGGTGCTCTACCGCAATGGCGTGATCGAGGAGTCCGGGGTCTCTGCCGCGGTGCTCAACCACCCGGCCAAGGGCGTGGCCTGGCTGGCCAACAAGCTCGCGGCCTATGACGTCGGCCTGGAGGCCGGGCAGATCATTCTTGGCGGCTCCTTCACTCGGCCGGTGGCGGCGCGGCCCGGGGATGTATTCCACGTGGACTACGATCAGTTGGGCAGCATTGCCTGCCGTTTCGTCTGAGGAGAAGCACATGCACATGCCGCAGAACCTGTTCAAGCAACGCCTGCAACACAGCGAGCCACAAATCGGGCTGTGGCTGGGCCTGGCGGACGGCTACTGTGCCGAGCTGGCGGCCAACGCCGGTTTCGACTGGCTGCTGCTGGACGGCGAACACGCGCCCAACGATCTGCGCAGCCTGCTGGCGCAGTTGCAGGCCATTGCCCCTTACCCAGCCCAAGGCATTATCCGCCCGCCCATTGGCGATACCGCGCTGATCAAGCAATTGCTGGACATCGGCGCCCAGACCCTGTTGATCCCCATGGTGGAAAGCGCCGAGCAGGCACGCCAGCTGGTGCGCGCCATGCGCTATCCGCCACTGGGGGTTCGTGGCGTAGGCAGCGCCCTGGCCCGGGCGTCGCGCTGGAACAGCATCGCCGGCTACCTGGATCAGGCGGACGAGCAGATGTGCCTGCTGGTGCAGATCGAGAACCTCGAAGGCCTGCGCAACCTGGATGAGATTCTCGCGGTGGACGGGGTCGACGGGGTGTTTATCGGCCCGGCGGATCTGTCGGCGGCCATGGGCCAGCGGGGCAACCCCGGGCACCCGGACGTGGTGGCCGCGATTGAAGACGCCATCGTGCGGATTCGTCGGGCGGGCAAGGCCGCAGGGATTCTCAGTGCCGATCAGCGACTGGCGCGGCGCTGCATCGAGTTGGGGGCGAATTTTGTCGCGGTGGGCGTGGATACCACCGTCCTGATGAAGGGCCTGCAGAGCCTGGCCGGCCAGTACAAGACCCTGGACACCCCCACCAGCGAAGGCGGGGTTTACTGACGGGCGATTGCCGTAGGAGCCGGCTTGCCGGCGAAGGCGTTCTTGCGCGCGGCAAGGCTTGAGGGCCTATTCGCTGGCAAGCCAGCTCCTACGGGGTGCCTAGTGGTTGCTGACCAGGCGCCAGAGGCGGGCGATGTCGGCGGCGCGTTCGCGCAGCAGGCGCGGGGCTTCGCGGCAGGCCTGTTCCAGGCTCATGGGGCCTGAGGTCAGGGCGAAGGCCGCATCCACGCCGTGGGCGTACATCTGCTGGTAACCCTCGCCCAGGGTGCCGGCAATAACAATCACCGGAACCCCCTGCTCACGGGCGATGCGCGCCACGCCAAAGGGGGTCTTGCCGCGCAAGGTCTGGGCGTCGAAGCGACCTTCACCGGTGATCACCAGATCGGCACCGCGCACGGCCTGTTCCAGGCCCACCAGTTCCGCCACCACTTCCACCCCGGGACGAAATTGCGCGCCGAGAAACGCCTTGGCGGCAAACCCCAGGCCACCGGCCGCGCCGCTGCCGGGTTCATCACGCACATCCTTGGGCAGTACCTGGGCGCACAGGTCGGCGAAGTGTCCCAGGGCCTGGTCCAGTTGCTGCACCTGCTGCGCCGAGGCGCCTTTCTGCGGGCCGAAGATGGCTGAAGCGCCGTGCTCGCCGCACAGAGGGTTGTTGACGTCGGCGGCGATGTCGAAGCGCACCTGGGCCAGGCGCGGGTCCATGGCATCCAGCTCGATGTGGGCGAGGTCGGCCAGGGCCAGGCCGCCGCGAGGCAGTATCCGGCCCTGGCGGTCCAGCAGCTTGACCCCCAGCGCCTGCAGGGCCCCCGCGCCGCCGTCGTTGGTGGCGCTGCCGCCGATGGCCAGGATGATGCGCCGGGCACCGGCCTCCAGAGCGGCCTGGATCAGCTCCCCGGTGCCGAAGGTGCTGCTGTTGCACGCATCGCGCTGCTCCAGCGCCAGCAGTTGCAGGCCACTGGCCTCGGCCATTTCGATGATTGCCGTGTGGCTCTGGGGCAGCCAGCCCCAGCGCGCCTCCACGATCGCTCCCAGCGGCCCCTCGACCCGGTTGCTGCGCAGTTGCCCGTCACAGGCGGCGAGAATCGATTCCACCGTCCCTTCGCCACCGTCGGCCATGGGGCATTGGCACAGCTCGGCGTCGGGCCACACATCCGCCAGCCCCTGGGCAATGGCCTGGGCCACGCCTTCGGCACTCAGGCTGTCCTTGAACGAGTCGGGGGCGATGATGATCTTCATGGGTTTTCTCCGGTTCTTGTGCCGCCATGCTGCCATCTGGCGCAGGCGCTGACCCCGGGCCACTGCACAAGTCCGAGGGCGCTTTATTGTTCATTGCTACAACCGCGCAACCTCGCCTAGCGTTGAAACCGCTGCCGCAGGCTGCGAACGGGCGCGTAGCGCTCGCGAAGGTCTTGGAAGCGATACAGGTTTAGCTGGAGATTGCCAAGCAAGGCCCTGCGGGCCTTTGCGCAGCCTCGCCAAGGCTCGGCAGCGGCTACCACCCCTGTTGGATCGGGATAGGCGATGGTGGAGATCGGCGCGATAAATCAGGCCGGCTCGCTGCGGTGGGGCAGCAGCTGGACGCCAAGATAAAGAGCCAGCATGCCGTCCAGGCGCAAGGGGTCGACGCCGCTGAGCTCGGCTATCCGTTCCATGCGGTAGCGCAGGCTGTTGCGGTGGATGCCCAGGGCATCGGCGCAGGCCTGGCTCTGGCCGTCGTGGTCGCACCAGCTGCGCAGGGTCGCCAGCAACTGGCCGTTGCTGTCCTTGGCCAGGACCTTGCGCAACGGCGTCAGCAGTTCGTCCAGGGCGTCATCGTTGCGGTGGCGCCAGAGCATCACCGGCAGGCGGTAGCGGTTGAGGGTGAGCAATCGCGCATCCGGCAGGATATCCCGGCCGTAGGCCAGCAGGTCGCCGACCCGGCGGTAGCAGCGGCGCAATCCGGCCAGGCCCTCGGCCTGCCCGCCCACCGCCACCCGCAGGATGTTCCAGCCCTGGCCGTCGAGCTTTTCCAGCAGCCGCGGGTTGTCCAGGCTCAGGCTCGCCGGGCGGCACCAGAGCAGGGAACTCTTCGACGAGCTGACGCACCAGCTGTCCGGATAGCGGCTCAGCAACCAACTGCTGAGGCTATCCACGCCCTGCCCCGAGGCCGGTTCCTGGGCCAGTTCGAACAGATAGGGCGTACGCGCCAGCTGTGGCTTGAGGCCCATCTGCTGGGCTTCATCCACCAGCCGCGGTGAGTCGCCACCGTCGCTCAGCAGCAGGGCCAGCAGGTCGTCGCAGCGCTGGCGCCGCCATTGCTGCTCGGCCTGCTGGTGGCGCTGGCCCACCAGCATCTCGGCGGTCATGCGCACCAGTTCGGCATAGGTGCGCAACTGCGCCGGGTCGCCGGTAATGCCCAGCACCCCGATCAGCCGCTGGTCATGCAGCAACGGCAGGTTGATGCCCGGCTGCACACCCTTGAGCTGGCGCGCGGTGGGTTCGTCGATCTCCACCACCCGGCCGTTGGCCAGCACCAGTTGCGCGCCTTCGTGCCGGGTGTTGATACGCTCCGGCTCGCCGCTGCCAAGGATCAGGCCCTGGCTGTCCATGACGTTGACGTTGTAGGGCAGGATCGCCATCGTGCGGTCGACGATATCCTGCGCCAGGTCATGATCCAGTTCGAACATGGGGGGATGATCCTTGACGGCTACAGCTGCGGGGACGGGCCGCGGGGTACGCGGCGTTGTTCAGTGGCACAGGGCCCGGGGCCAATCGCTGTGCGCCGGCACAAAGACAGGCCCGCGCCGGTGACCGAGACTCTCAGGGCGGTCAACGTTACCCTTGCACCGCGAAAAATCATAATAAAGAGAGACACACCATGTCACAGAGCGCCGCTGCCCCACTGGCCCAGGCTGACGACAAGAACGCCGTCTACAAGCGCATTACCCTGCGCCTGATCCCCTTCATCTTCGTCTGCTACCTGTTCAACTACCTCGACCGGGTCAACGTTGGCTTCGCCAAGTTGCAGATGCTCGATGCCCTGAAATTCAGCGAAACGGTCTACGGCCTGGGCGCCGGGATTTTCTTCATCGGCTACGTGCTGTGCGGCGTGCCGAGCAACCTGGCACTGAACCGGTTCGGCCCGCGGCGCTGGATCGCGCTGATGATGATCACCTGGGGCACCTTGTCCACCTGCCTGCTGTTCGTCACCACGCCGACCCAGTTCTACACCCTGCGCCTGTTCACCGGGGCCGCCGAAGCCGGCTTCTTCCCCGGCGTGGTGCTGTACCTCTCGCAGTGGTTCCCGACCTTCCGCCGTGGCCGGATCATGGCCCTGTTCATGTCGGCGATCCCGGTGTCCGGCCTGCTGGGCAGCCCGTTTTCCGGCTGGATCCTCAACCACTTCGCCGCCGGCCAGGGCGGCCTCGCCGGCTGGCAGTGGATGTTCCTGCTGCAGGGCATTCCTACCGTGATCCTCGGCGCACTGGCGTTCTTCCTGCTCAGCGACAGCTTCGCCCATGCCAAGTGGCTGACCCCGACCGAACGCGCAGTGCTGGAGGCGGACCAGGCCAGCGATCTCGCCAACCAGCCCAAGACCGCCAGCGACTCCCTGGCCGCGGTGTTCAAGAACCCGGCGATCTGGGCCTTCGGCCTGATCTACTTCTGCATCCAGAGCGGGGTCTACGCGATCAACTTCTGGCTGCCGTCGATCATCAAGAACCTGGGGTTTGCCGACAACCTGGTGATCGGCTGGCTGAGCGCCATTCCCTACCTGCTGGCGGCGGTGTTCATGCTGCTGGTGGGGCGCTCGGCGGACCTGCGCAAGGAGCGCCGCTGGCACCTTGTAGTGCCGATGCTGATGGGCGCCGTGGGGCTGCTGATCGCGGTTAACTTCGCCGCCAACCCGGCCATCGCCATTCTCGGCCTGACCCTCGCCACCATGGGTGCCCTCACCGGCCTGCCGATGTTCTGGCCGGTGCCCACCGCCCTGCTCAGCGCCGGTGCAGCTGCCGGTGGCCTGG
>NZ_VYKE01000648.1:0-251 GCF_032424515.1 Pseudomonas sp. JV245A | reverse complement strand
CGCCGGCAAGGTCGACGCCGCGGTGCTGCTCAGCGAGGCCTATGCCCTGGAAGACAAGGGCGTGGGCCGGATCATCTGGTCCACCAAGCAAGGGGCCAATGACTGGCGCCTGGTCTCCGACCTCTGGGGCACCGACAGTTTCATCGAGCAGCACCCGGAGGTTACCCAACTGCTGGCCACCGCCTGGGTCAAGGCCGCCTGGTGGATTTCCCAGGAACAGAACCAGGACGCCTACTACCAACTGTCCTCCC
>NZ_VYKE01000647.1:0-252 GCF_032424515.1 Pseudomonas sp. JV245A | reverse complement strand
TGCGCGCCGTGGCCGCCGCCAGCCGTCGCTCGGCCTGACTCACGTCGGGACGCCGACGCAGCATGGCCAGGGCATCGCTCTGGGGCATGGGCGAACCCAGGCGCGGGGCCTGGTGACAAGCCTGGGCCGCCGCCGGTGCATCACCCGGGGGGCGCCCCAGCAAGACGGCCAGTTCGGCCAGGGCCCGCTGCCGCCCGGCCTGCAACGGCGGCAGGCTGGCCTGCACTTGACCCACCAGGCCTTCGGCGCGCA
>NZ_VYKE01000646.1:0-252 GCF_032424515.1 Pseudomonas sp. JV245A | reverse complement strand
CTTCGAGTTCTCCCCGGCCAGGGATGCCATCGACATTGCCGGGATCTGGCGCGGCGACGGCCACAGCGCGCTGGCACAGTTGCGCAGCCGGCACCTGGGTTATGTGCTGCAGACCGGCGGCCTGCTGGGCTTTCTCGACGTGCGCGCGAATATCAGCCTGCCCCGGCAGTTGTTGGGGCTGGCGGACGAGGGCATTCCCCGGCGCCTGGCCGAGCGCCTGGAGATCGCCGACCAGTTGCACAAGAAACCCGC
>NZ_VYKE01000645.1:0-254 GCF_032424515.1 Pseudomonas sp. JV245A | reverse complement strand
TCAGTGGCTGGCACACCCACGGCATGGCCGGTTTCGACCAGGAACTGACCCGCAAGGAACTGAAGATCCCCGAAGGCTATGCCGTGCACGCCGCCGTGGCCGTGGGCAAGCTGGGAGACAAGTCGACCCTGGCCGACTACCTCCAGGCCCGGGAAGAGCCAAGCCCGCGTCGCCCCCTGAGCGAAACCGTGGCCGAAGGCGATTTCAGCCTCTAAAGCCGCGATCGCCTCTGTAGGAGCGAGCTTGCTCGCGAA
>NZ_VYKE01000644.1:0-257 GCF_032424515.1 Pseudomonas sp. JV245A | reverse complement strand
AACGGCCCGGTGGCGGCCACCACCCGTTGGGCCTGGATCAGCCCTTCGGAGGTTTCCACGGTGAAGCCCGGGCGGCCGACATTGCGCAGTACCTTACGCACTTCCACGCCGGTGCGGATCGGCGCATTGAACTTGCGCGCATAAGCTTCGAAATAGTCCGCCACCTGGTCCTTGGCCGGGAAGGCATCGGCGGCGACATCGAATTCCATCCCGGGAAAGCGGTCGTGCCAGGCCGGCCCGTTGGCCACCAGGGAATC
>NZ_VYKE01000643.1:0-266 GCF_032424515.1 Pseudomonas sp. JV245A | reverse complement strand
TGGCCGCCGCCGTGGCCGGCAGCGCCGACCCGCGCACCCGCACCTCCTGCGGTGGCCAGCCGCGGACCGTGTTCTGCGGCATGGGCATCTGCCAGGAATGCCGGATGACCATCGATGGCCGCCGCCAGCTGGCCTGCCAGACCCTGTGCCGGAACGCCATGCAGGTGGAGCGCAGCCAATGACCGCCCGCCACCTGCAGTGTCAGATCCTCATCGTCGGCAGCGGCCCGGCGGGGCTGGCCGCCGCCCAGGCCGCCAGCCGCAGCG
>NZ_VYKE01000642.1:0-267 GCF_032424515.1 Pseudomonas sp. JV245A | reverse complement strand
CAACCCGTCGCGCCTGGTGGCTGAAGGAACGGATCCTGCCACCGCTGTACTGGCGCGGCATGCTCAAGGGCCACGAATGGCTGGCCCACCCGACCCTGGCCACGGACACCCCGAAAGCATGAGCGAACACAGTCTTCTGGGCGCCGGGCTGGGGGCGATCATTGGTGCGATCCTGGCCCTGACCGGGGCCGGTGGCGGCATCCTCGCCGTGCCGCTCCTGGTCTTCGGCCTGGGCCTGAGCATGGTCGAGGCTGCCCCCATCGGCCT
>NZ_VYKE01000641.1:0-268 GCF_032424515.1 Pseudomonas sp. JV245A | reverse complement strand
TGCCCCTGTTACTGTGCAACCTGTCTGAGGAAGCTTCATGAATGTGTTGATCGTCCACGCCCACCCCGAACCGCAGTCCTTCACCGCCGCCTTGCGTGACCAGGCCCGCAGCACCCTGGAGGCCCAGGGGCACCAGGTACAGGTCAGCGATCTGTACGCGATGAACTGGAACCCGGTGGCCAGCGCCGCGGATTTTGCCTCCCGGGACAACCCGGACTACCTGGTGTATGCCCTGGAACAGCGCCTGGGGGTGAAGAACCAGAGCATT
>NZ_VYKE01000640.1:0-268 GCF_032424515.1 Pseudomonas sp. JV245A | reverse complement strand
TTCCAGCCGGCCCTGCTGCGCCGGCCACAACTGCGCAGCAGCCTGTGGCTGAGCCTGCTGGTGTCGACGGTGATCATGACCACCCTGGTGGTGGGGCCGTTCTACCTGGCCCGGGGGCTGGGGCTGGGGAGCTTGGCAGTGGGCCTGAGCCTGTCCCTGGGGCCGCTGGTGGCGACCCTGTGCGGCGCCCCTGCCGGGCGTCTGGTGGACCGTTACGGTGCCCAGCCGCTGTCCCGGCTCGGCCTGCTGGGGTTGTGTGGCGGCCTGG
>NZ_VYKE01000639.1:0-270 GCF_032424515.1 Pseudomonas sp. JV245A | reverse complement strand
TGGCCGCCGCCACCGCGCGAATCGGCGTGGCCACCGGGGCCCTGTATCCGGATATCAGCATCGGCGCGACCGTCGGCACCGTGGGCATCCTCGACAACCTCGGCAAGCCTTCCACCAATCGCTGGGGCTTCGGCCCGCTGATCAGCTGGACGGTGCCGGCCAATGGCGCCCGCGAGCGCATTCATGAAGCCGAGGCCGCCAGCCAGGGCGCCCTGGCGCATTTCGATGGGGTGGTGCTCAACGCCATCCGCGAAACCCAGACCGGCCTGG